>NZ_JACSJT010000010.1:1765-4655 GCF_018617255.1 Exiguobacterium sp. s43 | reverse complement strand
CCACGCTTCCACCCATGACCTATCTACCTCATCGTCTCTGAGGGGTCTTTCTTGATTGCTCAAAGGGAAATCTCATCTCGGAGGGGGCTTCATGCTTAGATGCTTTCAGCACTTATCCCGTCCGCACGTAGCTACCCAGCGGTGCTCCTGGCGGAACAACTGGTACACCAGCGGTGCGTCCATCCCGGTCCTCTCGTACTAAGGACAGCTCTCCTCAAATTTCCTACGCCCACGACGGATAGGGACCGAACTGTCTCACGACGTTCTGAACCCAGCTCGCGTACCGCTTTAATGGGCGAACAGCCCAACCCTTGGGACCTACTCCAGCCCCAGGATGCGATGAGCCGACATCGAGGTGCCAAACCTCCCCGTCGATGTGGACTCTTGGGGGAGATCAGCCTGTTATCCCCAGGGTAGCTTTTATCCGTTGAGCGATGGCCCTTCCATGCGGAACCACCGGATCACTAAGCCCGACTTTCGTCCCTGCTCGACTTGTAGGTCTCGCAGTCAAGCTCCCTTCTGCCTTTGCACTCTTCGAATGATTTCCAACCATTCTGAGGGAACCTTTGGGCGCCTCCGTTACTGTTTAGGAGGCGACCGCCCCAGTCAAACTACCCGCCTGACACGGTCCTCCAGCCGGATCACGGCTGCGAGTTAGAGACTCTATACGCAAAGGGTGGTATCCCAAGGGTGTCTCCACCGAAGCTGGCGCTCCGGCTTCACAAACTCCCACCTATCCTGTACATCGCGTACAAAGCCTCAATATCAGGCTGTAGTAAAGCTCCATGGGGTCTTTCCGTCCTGTCGCGGGTAACCTGCATCTTCACAGGTACTATGATTTCACCGGGTCTCTCGTTGAGACAGTGCCCAAATCGTTACGCCTTTCGTGCGGGTCGGAACTTACCCGACAAGGAATTTCGCTACCTTAGGACCGTTATAGTTACGGCCGCCGTTTACTGGGGCTTCGGTTCAGTGCTTCTCTTGCGATGACACATCCCCTTAACCTTCCAGCACCGGGCAGGCGTCAGCCCCTATACTTCATCTTGCGATTTAGCAGAGACCTGTGTTTTTGCTAAACAGTCGTTTGGGCCTATTCACTGCGGCTTATGTTGCCATAAGCGTCCCTTCTCCCGAAGTTACGGGACCATTTTGCCGAGTTCCTTAACGAGAGTTATCCCGCGCGTCTTAGAATTCTCATCTCGCCTACCTGTGTCGGTTTGCGGTACTGGCGCCGACCTCCTCACTAGAGGCTTTTCTTGGCAGCGTGAAATCCGGTGCTTCGCCCTACGGGCTCCACGTCACAGCTCAACCTTGTATGCCGGGCGGATTTGCCAACCCGACGGCCTCGCTGCTTGTCCGTGCACTTCCAGTCGCACGGTCACCTTATCCTTCTGCGTCCCCCCATCGTTCAAACGGTGGTACGGCGGTACAGGAATATCGACCTGTTGTCCATCGCCTACGCCTTTCGGCCTCGGCTTAGGTCCAGACTAACCCTGAGCGGACGAGCCTTCCTCAGGAAACCTTAGGCTTTCGACGGAGGGGATTCTCACCCCTCTTTTCGCTACTCACACCGGCATTCTCACTTCCAAGCGCTCCACGGCTCCTCACGATACCGCTTCACTGCTGCTTGGAACGCTCTCCTACCATCCCTTACGGGATCCATAGCTTCGGTGGTATGTTTAGCCCCGTTACATTTTCGGCGCGGCGCCACTCGACTAGTGAGCTATTACGCACTCTTTGAATGGTGGCTGCTTCTAAGCCAACATCCTAGTTGTCTGTGCAGCGCCACATCCTTTTCCACTTAACATACACTTGGGGACCTTAGCTGATGGTCTGGGCTGTTTCCCTCTCGACTACGGATCTTATCACTCGCAGTCTGACTCCCGAGTACAAGTTGCTGGCATTCGGAGTTTGACTGAATTCGGTAACCCTGTGGGGGCCCCTAGTCCAATCAGTGCTCTACCTCCAGAACTCTTCACCTCGAGGCTAGCCCTAAAGCTATTTCGGAGAGAACCAGCTATCTCCAGGTTCGATTGGCATTTCACCGCTACCCACACCTCATCCCCGCACTTTTCAACGTGCGTGGGTTCGGACCTCCAGTCAGTGTTACCTGACCTTCATCCTGGACATGGGTAGATCACCTGGTTTCGGGTCTACGACGACGGACTGATGCGCCCTGTTCAGACTCGCTTTCGCTGCGGCTCCGCCTCATCGGCTTAACCTCGCCCGCCATCGTAACTCGCCGGTTCATTCTACAAAAGGCACGCCATCACCCGTGAACGGGCTCTGACTACTTGTAGGCATACGGTTTCAGGATCTCTTTCACTCCCCTTCCGGGGTGCTTTTCACCTTTCCCTCACGGTACTGGTTCACTATCGGTCACTAGGAAGTATTTAGCCTTGGGAGATGGTCCTCCCGGATTCCGACGGGGTTTCACGTGTCCCGCCGTACTCAGGATCCACTCTGGAGGGGATGGGGTTTCGGCTACAGGGCCGTCACCTTCTCTGGCCGACCTTTCCAGGTCGTTCACCTACCCTATCCCTTTGTAACTCCGTGTAGAGTGTCCTACAACCCCAGGAAGCATGCTTCCTGGTTTGGGCTGTTCCCGTTTCGCTCGCCGCTACTCAGGGAATCGAATTTTCTTTCTCTTCCTCCGGGTACTTAGATGTTTCAGTTCCCCGGGTATGCCTCACGCCACGCTATGTATTCACGTGGGTGTCCCGCCAGTCTCCCGGCGGTGGGTTCCCCCATTCGGAGATCTCTGGATCAATGTGTACTTACCACTCCCCAGAGCATTTCGCTGTTCGTCGCGTCCTTCATCGGCTCCTAGTGCCAAGGCATCCACCGTACGCCCTTTCTACCTTGATCTAGCGTCTAAGACACACGGTCC
>NZ_JACSJT010000009.1:0-15341 GCF_018617255.1 Exiguobacterium sp. s43 | reverse complement strand
AATCTACGAATTTAGCGCCAGGAAGTTTACTGGCGACAATATCTCGTACGGCTGGCGGGAATCCGAAAACGAATACAGTCGCTTTTTTTCCGTGGGCATATCGAATACGAGCCGCCGTTTGGAGGATATAAACCGCAGCGTTACGGTCGACAAACGATTGGACGCGTGGATCGTCATACTCGATACCGTTGACGCCAATCTTGTACGAATCAATCACCGATTCCGACGTAAGGACCTCGACAATTGCCGTGTTAGTTCCGGCAGTCATGCTGAGTGGTCCAGAGATTACGGCAGCAGAAAGGTGACTAAATGAATTGTCGGAGCGCCCTGTGTCAGCGATTTTCGATTCAAATTCTAGCCCTTCTTCTTCGAGCAATTCGATGTACTCGTCATAAAATCGCTTGTGGAAGGTAATGACCGGCATCTCGCCGTTAAGCCGCGGCCACACCTCGTCCTTCAAAATCTGAACAAACTGCCGCTTAGACTTTTCTTTCTCATGGTGACTCTTGGAGAAAGTATTGTAGTTGGAGTAATAGATCGTGACGTTCGAGTAGTCCGTTTCGTCATTGAGCGCCAGTTGCTGGAGTCCTGGCAAGTCCAAGTATCGCGGGTCAACGTCAGCAGTAAAATCAAAGCAAATCATAGGCAAATCTGACGCCAAATCAGCCAACGAATACACGACATGGCCAGTGAGCATCGGGACTCGGCTACCACCGACTACATGGTGGACCTTACTGACCTGTAATCCCGCTCTAATGGCGCTCTCTACCGCAGTAAGACGTTCCAATACGTCATAACCGAGTATTGCTTTGACAGCGATATTGAGCGTTGTTGGTGCAAAGAACCCCGGATTAAGCGCCCCAAAGCGTGGCGTAGTATGGCGGGCCACTTCGAATTTGCCGAACTCGTCCCGGAACTCTTTAATTTGCTCGATTGCTGCGGTGACAAAACTTGAGTGGTACTTACGCTTCATCCGATCAGCGACGAAATGCAAATCCTCGATTAGCTTGTCGACGTCAGCCAGCGTAAATTCGTGCTGAATGATGAGATTCGGTACCTCGTCGACGATAATTTGACGCCGAATCCCGCCATTACCACGCTTACCGACGCCAGCCACACGACGGTCAAACATATCGCGGTGCTTGTCGCTCATTAGCGATTGTTGGAACATCGAGTGGGTCATCACGATAACGTTTTGGAAGCGAGCTTTATCGAACTGGTCACGGTAGGCAGCGGCTGAAGCGCAGTCACGTAGCCCTTTTACCGCCATCGCGCTACCTGGTGACACCTCGTTAATCGCGTCGACTAGCGCTGAGACTTCCTCTTTCAACAATTTGACGACAAGTAACGGACGGTCCGGACGATGGGCAACGGATTTGGCAAACTCTTCGATCATGACGCTTTTTCCAAAGCCGGCCGCGGCGGGAATAGCTACTTGATGGGCGGTCTTGCCGTCATATTGATGTAGTACGTCGGCAATCTTTACTGCTTGGATACCGTGATTGGTAGAAACGTTGACGCCGTAGGATTGCATCTTGTCAAGCCATGCATCGGTCAACGTGGCCACCGGTTGGGTATTTGTTGTTTGTAGCATTTGATAACCTCCAATGCGCTTCACCATACAAACCTAGCGAGTATCGTTACACTCCCTCGCACGAATCGTAAAAAGCGCTAAAGTTTTCTATATAGAGAAGTAGAGAAGCGGAATATTTAACGGTTGATACGGTATATATCTTGCTGACAATGTTTCAATTTATTGAAACCGATGAAATCGACATGGTAAGGCTCTTTGGAACTATTTGAGCGGTATCCCATTAACAACAGCGTCGTACTGACGTTGCAAACCTTCGACGAGTTTGCGGTGATATTCCGGTCGGCGTTCGAACGTGCAGCGCCCAAAGCCGTAGTCCCTAACGGTACCTTCCGGGATTCCGGATAAATCCGCCACTTCCCGGTAACTAAGTCTTAGATGCTGGCGGAAGGCCTCGAATTGCTGCGGGGTTAGTCGTTCGTTGGTATAGAGCATGGATCTACGTCCTTTCTCAATCTTGGTGATTGATAGAAATTAAATGAGCATCACTGTGTATAGGGCAGAAATCAGAAAATTATCCACTTTTGGCGAAAATTTCTCGCCCACTTTCGACTTTCTACACTATATAACCGTCTCACTTGGCAAATTCGCAGGTTTCGCTGAAAATAAAAAAGCCACTCGTTGAGTCGCTCATATATATTTATTGACAGTTATTTTCGGTTTTCATCACTTTGCCGTCATTTAATTCATAAAATGTTTGTACATGGCTTTTCAACGCGCCACTTAAAAATAATAAAAAGCCGCCGCACGTTACCGTCAGTTGACCCCAGAAAAGCACCGCCAAACGGCAGGTGCGTAAATGGGCGTTTCGATTTTATCTCGTCAATAGCAATTTTACTTTCGACCAGAAAATCTTCGCGTGTTAAGCTGAAATCAAATAACGTTACGGGAACGCTATAACGATGGGAGGTACATATTGTGAATAATGAATTTACATACTCTAGCGCTGATGTTTGCGAGAAACTAGATATAAAATCATCTACTTTACGGAAATGGGCGCTACTTCTCCAGGACGCTGGGTACCGTTTCAACTATGACACCAATGGTAAGCGAATTTACTCTGATCGGGACCTAACTTTGTTCCGCTTCTTTATCGAGGCGAGAACGCCTGGCGTTACAGTAGTCAAAGCGGCAAAAACCGCAGTAGAACGCCATAAAAAGCAGGCTACAAAGGTCGAAAAATCCGAAGGTGTTACAGACGTAGCTTCAGAATTTCCGGAAAAGAATATCCCAACCTCAGTTTCACTGGATCCAATGACCAAAGAACTGTTGGCTGGGCTAGTTATGGAAATCCGGGCATTAAGAACGGAGGTAGCGGGGTTGAAACAGGAGATTAATGAGGGAAGAACCGCAACAGAAGAGTCTTTAAAGGCTATAGAAGAAAAATCAAGTGCCGCTGCTACAACGGATATAACGCCTATAAAACGCTCATGGCTCGACAAATTGCTAGGTCGTGACGGGGCGGAATAAGGTGGCACAAAGCGTGCCAGACCGCTGATTTACCGGCACATTTCGTGCCATTTACGGAGTTTTGGCGCTATCACCGTAACGCTAGGCTCTGCCTAGTCTATCGCGGCGAGTGATAGCAGTTTCCCCTTATGCTCTTTGTCGAAAATAGGTTATACATCAAAATACATTTAGAGGTATAATATTCAAAAAAGAGGTGACTTAATGAGCAATTCTGACAAGGAATATTATGTGATAATTTACGACTTCGCTCATGACTACAATGATCCAAAGCGAAGATACGAAAGACGATTTGACTATACTGACAAGCACCCAGAGGTTTTCATGGAAGACTACATAGAATCTCAAAGCGCAAGCAGGCACTATGTATTTATCGAGAGTATTAAAATTAGCGAATCAGAATATTGGCGTTTACGCGAAAACAGCAGTGCACACGCAATGACTTCTCCAGGTAACATAGAAGAGATTTTAGATAGTTATAAATTGTAAGACCAGAAGATGATTGGAATATAAAAAAGCAGTCGTTGGCGCGGCTGCTTTTTGTATTATCGTGAGAACTTATTGGCGGCGGCCGGGCAATTGACTTTACCCGTTGCAGGAGGCGCATTTGGCGCTACGCTGTGATGATGTTAGATAATGTAATACGGATTTGTCCCGTTACGTACGTATCGTCGGTGACTCTAATTAATTCCCGCTCTAGCACGCTCTCATCGGCGCAATCGACGCCCACGACGTCAGTGATCGCTTTGATGGCGACTTCAAGCGCTAGGTTGCGGGATAACTCGGCACCGCTCAATACTTCTTCTTCGATGTCATAATCGACAACCCAATCATATCGACCGCTCATGTTGGCGCATGAGGACCAATCTACCGCATAGTTGGCGCTATGGGTGACTAATTTGATATTCCGCATAAATCAACAAACGAGGAGCGAGAGACGGCGAGTGTCAGCAACGGATCTGTTAAGCAACTTGGCCACGACGTTGACGCTGGCCCAGTGGATGCCGCCCATTGTATGGATGTAGAATAACCCCGGACGAACTTGCTCAATGCGTGTAACTGGCGAGTTTTTGTGTGCCATTTTTGTGCCTCCTAAATAGTTGATACCCATAATGTACACCATTTGTGCGCACACTGTCTAGTGATTATTTTTCTTTTTTGAATCTTTTTTGACGCTGATGCCGTAAAATGGACTTACAGAGCACCGGAGGAGGAATCATCATGAGCAAAAACCAACCGCAGCAAGAAAAAGCACCGCACGTAGAACCGAACCGTAGTCGGAAGCGGAAGCAGTTCACACTGTCCGACAGTACCCGTGATCAGCTCGACTACTTGAAAAAGTTTCACGGCACTTCCGAGAGCGTAATTGTCGATATGGCGATTGATCATTACTTCGAGTATGTCAAACAACACAAAAAGCCGCTCCGTGAGAGCGATTAACGGTAATCACTACGCCCCAGCGCATAATTCGCGTCTGTGGGCGTTTTTTGTCGGCTGGTATCGGTGTAAAACGGCGTCACGTCTGCGGGGAAGGGTTAGGTATGGTCGAGCGGGATAGGGCGTTTTCTTAAGAAGTTTGTCGAGGAAAAAGCGGTATGTCGGTCATAAACGGCACCAGACGCCACAGGACGCCGTATAAGCGTTTCTGGCGTTCGATACATACAAACACTAGGGAAATCGTTAGAAACGCTTAGAACGCCTCCTAGACGCCTTAAATGACGTTTGTGTGCGGACTTTGTGCGCCAAAAGTAATTTTTAATGTGCGGTATTTTTCGTGAGGGTGCCGGATTTGTCGAAAAATGACGACTTGGGGCGGAGTGGAACGGTACTGAACGTGGGGCAGCGGGTCCAGCGAGGTCAAACATGATTTTTGATGCGCGCATGGTTGGTGTAGAAGGTAGGCGGTCGGAGACGGGGCTGGATGGGGCTCAGCGGTGCATACGGTATACATCATTATTCATCGCATTTTACCGATAAAAGCGCGTTTTAAGGATAATATATATTATGTAAACCGTTGAATAGTCGTTAAATGGCTCAACAGCGCCAATCACCATTTTACCGTAATTATGGCCAATACCCGCCAATTCTATGCAACCACGCAAGAACCGCATAACAGCGCCGTTTATCGTGAATAAGCGGTTGTATGGTCACCGTACCTCTGCGCTCGACAACCTCTGACTGGCGATGAATAGAATCCTGCATATTTGGCGGTGGTTCCGGTGCCAGCGTAGCCACCGTGATCACAATATTAATCACAATGAATCACTGTCGGATACCGGTAGGAATGGCGTAGTGGAGCGGATTGTGGCGGATATGGCGATTGTGACTGGTGATTCGCGTCTCAAAAAGTTTTCCGAGGGTCTCCGTCAGAAGGCGTCTGCGGAAAATTCAGCGCCATTTGCACGCCTATTCCCGGTACCTTTCGCCATACCTCGCCCCAATTCCTTCTATTATGGCGCCAATCACCGCCACACTGCGCCACCAAATCACACAGGTCAGACTGTCGCCAGTTGACGCTCCACAATCTTGAACGCCTTGTTACGGTTGCCTGCGCCAAACACCGCAGCGGCGTCAATCAGCGCCAAGCGTCGCTTGATATCGTCCGGAGTGAGCGTGATGTCGGCGGGATTGGCCGTCACGATCGCCTGCTTGCCGAGCATGCCGTTGAGTTCCAGCACCAGTTGCGCGGCTCGAGCGTTACCGTCATTGATCGCCGCGTCCGCCATTGCCGTAATCATCTCGGATAGGCGGTCGGCGCTGGTGGCAATTACAGCTTGCTTATACGCCTGCTCAAACAACGACTGTCGGCGCCAAGCACGGACCGTATTACGGTGAACTCCGCACGCCTCCGCGATTTGGATGTCCGTCATCGGGCGCCCATTGGCGTCACCGAGCGTCATGAATTGGATTGCCTGATGTTGAGCGACACTCAACGTCGTTTTCGGCTTTGGACCGGGCTTGGCTTTGCCGTTATAGCGGGCATCGGTAACTAAGATATTTGTGGCCATAGTTTGTTGGCTCCTTTTTGTTGGTTTATGCGGCGCTTATCACCGCCATTTCTTTCTCGACAAGGTCGCAGTACGTCCGCACGAAGTAACCCACGATGTTTTTGACGCCATAATGTTTAGCAACGTAAGCGGTACGGACGGCTGCAGATTGAAGGCATTTCAAATACGCCGGCGACATTAAGTCCCAGCGAACCAAATATGGCGTCATTTCGACGTTTGTGACGTGCTTGAAGAGGGCGTCGCGTAGCGCTACACCGTTGTTGGCAAATAGTTCGACAAACTTCCGGTCAGACAAGCGGAGAGCGTTAGTGGCGTACACGATTTGCTCCGGAATGTCGTAAGCGCTCGCCAACTCTTTCTTCGTCACAGAAGCGACTGTTGGGCGCTGACTGTCGTTCTCTTCGAATGGTTTTAAATCTTTTAGGTTATTGGTGGTTAAAGAGGTGTTTACTGTCTGGACAAAATCGGTTGCTTCGTCTGGACATTTTGCCGGGCATTGGCTTTCTTGAGCAGTTTCCGTCACCTTGATAAATCGAACAATATTCGTTGTACGACGCTTATCTCGTGTACGTTTAGCTTCAAATACTTCGACCGCTCCCAACGCTACAAATTTGTTGAAGGCACGTTGAACAGTTTTAGTCGAACAACCTAGATCGGACGCAATCGTTTTATGGGCAAGCCAAGAAACTCCCGGATATTTGACCGAGTAGCAGGCAAGCATAAAGAAGATTTCACGTTCCGTTTTCGTTAGTTCGTCTTTGATTCGGTCACGATGAGCAGCAAAAGTGGCGTTTAGTTCTTCTTTGCTGGCGTGGTTGGATAGGGATTGTAGTGTGGCGTCGTTTAGCATCAATGTTAGTTTTTCCAACGTTCTCGTCTCCTTTTAGGAACGAAAAAGAGCGCTTCCCCGACCAATTAATCGAGAAACGCGCTCCGTTGAAATGAGGATAATGTCCTCAAAAATATGCAAACGGGTTGTTTTCTGCAGTTTATGTGCCGTATAATGAGGGCAACAATTATAAAAGTCTGCAGAGAAGCGTATTCGATGGTGAGGCATCGGGTACGTCCAAGATTCAGCGCGCCAACGCTGTTTCTCGGCTGTGGGCTTTTTTTGTCGTTCAGTTATGTTACGAACATTTTAACGCTTCCCATTGCCCCGATGCAACCATTTTCAGATAATTTTCCAATTACAAGAACCAACTTAATGCTTATTTCAAATACCTTAGTGTCATATTTTATTTTTAAATACGGTATATGAAATAATTAACTAAAGTGTCGCGATGACATAAAACTCGCCATTATTCTCGTCAAACAGCGCCAGCACTTCAACTCCCACATGCAACGATCCGTCCCGCTGAATCACCGCTTGCTTCGGCTCACCATCGACAACTAACGTTACATACTCTTCGCTAGGCAGTAGGCTCGGCAGGATTGTCACCATATCTCCGTCAATCTCTATGTCTAACTCCGTAAATTGAAAAGAAAATGGAGGGCCGCTTACGACCTCTCCGCGTAGGAATCTAATCTCCGTGTTATAGCCGATTTGTTGGATTTGATGGATTAAATTCTGTATCCCACTATTCCTTTCGTGCAAGACGACCACCCCTTATCCATTTTTACCGCGAGCTAGCGCATCAGCTAACTTTGTTGCAATCGAGCTAATATCGCTATCATTCCGCACTTCCATTTTTGCAATGTTAATCGAAAACGGACGCTGTGCCCCGCCACCAACCGGTACTGCGACTGCCCCGGCATGTGGATCTACTGTTGTCAAGTTACCGTTAGACCGCTGTAAGACGCCAGCACTTCGCAGCGCGGACGCTTGGCTGGCGGTCAAGACCGCTTCGCCGCTATGCAACTTGGCCATATAGCCGTTGTACGGAATTCTAAATGCACCGCTAGCGTGGCTGCCGTCGGCTTTGCGACCGCTCGACTTGCCTCCGCCACTACCGCCGCCAAAGAAACCGGTCACATAGTCCGTGATGTCACTGATTGACGGGAGCGTGTCTTTGATTTGATTCCAGACAAGCGTACCGATTCCGCTTAAAGCGCCAATTGCGCCGGCAAAAGCGTCATAGAGCGTAGAGGGTAGTTGTGATGCCCAATCGCTAACGTTGCCTTTGATTTCCTCGAACTTGCTCGAAAATGCCTCTTTTACGCGATTTAGCGCGTCTGACGCCTTTGTTTTCAAGTAATCGACGCCAGTTCCGAAATACGATTTGATGGTCTCCATCCCGATCGACACCAACTGTCCGGCTTTTGCGATTCCGGCATCAAAGAGCCCCGTGATCAGCGCCCACCCTGTTTGCGCCACAGTAGTGACGACCGTAAAGAGGACGGTGAATAGCGTCTTAATCGGGTTTAGGAACAACGTCGAAAACGCTGACGTGATGAATTGGAAAGCACCGACGAAAATCGCCTTAACGCCCTCCCACAACATCGAGAAATCGCCGGTAAAGATGCCGGTGAATACCTGTACCAAGCCTTGTGTGAACGTCAAGAAACCGGACAGTGCTGCCTTGATTCCGTTGAAGACGTTGACAAAGTGTTGTTGTAACACCGGAAGTACCGCTGCAAATACCGCCCGAAGCATCGAAGTCGCGTTGATCCACGCATCAAAGATTTGACTGCCGTTCGCGTCAAAGAACGCCTTGAACTCGGCAAACTTCGCTTTCACCGTCGTGATCACGGTCGATACCGCATTTCGGAACGTCTCCGACTTTTTGTATGCCGTCATGAACGCCCAACCGACGAGCGCTATTCCCGCTACGACGGCACCAATTGGCGACACGACAACGCCTAGAACCGTTGCCAGACCGCTGATTGCGAGCGTTACGGCCGTGACGATACCCGCTATAGCGAGCGGTTCCTTGAGCGCTACGAGCGCCTTGCCTAGCGCCTTGATTCCGGTCGTGAAGCCGGACAATTTGCCACCACTTTGCAATTTCTCCGTCAAGTTCGCCATCCACGTAGCCAACTCTTTGACTGCCGGCAATGCGGCGGTACCGAGGGCAATCTGTAACGTCTCCATAGCGCCACTTAACTGCTCCATCGCGCCTTTGGCGTTGTTCATCTTTTCCTTGGCGACGTCCATCGCCGTTACCTTCGACATTTCCTTATTCATCGTTTTGACGCCGTCAGCGCCTTCCTTGTACAGGACGTTTGCAGCACGGATCGCGTCGGCTCCGAACATGGTCCGTAAGGCGTTCGTCCGTTGCTCGGCGTTGAGTCCGGATAGCGACGTTTTGAGTAGTCCTGCGATGTCAGCCATCGACTTCATATTCCCCTGGGCATCAAAGAACTTGTTGGTACCGTCAGCAGTGACTAGGCCTAAATCCATCATTTGCTCGCTGGCGGCTTTCGTTGCTGGTGAAAGGTTCATAAGCATCGTTTTTAGCGACGTACCTCCGTCCGATCCGCGTAGCCCGTTCTGAGCGAAGACCGCCAATGCTGTATTGACGTCTTCGAAACTGACGCCCATCCCGCTTGCAACCGAAGATACCATTGAGAGGCCGTATTTCAGCTCACCTACCGACGTGGCAGACGCATTGGCCGCTCCCGCCAATATGTTGGACGCCTGCGAAGCGCTCATACCGTCCGCTTTGAACGAGTTTAGTGCCGTCGACATGATTTCGGCTGCTTCGGCGAGCTCTAGTCCACCTGCAGATGCGAGGTTAAGTGCCGATTCCAGTCCACCCGCCTGCACTTGTGCCGGAGTCAGACCGCTTTTGAGCAATTCCTCGAGGCCCTGAGCAGCTTGGAGACTGCTAAAGCTAGTTTTCGAGCCGAGATCCATCGCTAAATCCGTCAATTTCTTCATCTCCGCACCACTTGCGCCCGTTACGGCACTGATTGAACTCATCTGCGCCTCGAATTCGGCAGCCTTACTTAACGAGCCAAGTGCCGCCATACCTGCGCCAATTCCGGCGACTGCCCCAGGTAAGCTGCCTGCGATACCTGCGAAACCTCCCGCTGATCTTGTCAGTCCATCGAAGATACCGGTCGCCTGCTTACCGCCTTTTACGAATCGCCCGTTGGCGTCCCGGAGTCTTCCGGTTGCATCGGTAGCTTGCTTCATTTGGTTCTGAAATGTCTGCATCGACGCTGTTGCTTGCTTCATCGGCGATGAAAAGGCGTCCTTTAGGGATATAACCCCTTGTAACTGCATCATGTTTACTCTCACTCCTTTTTTAAATACAAAAAAAACGCCACCCTGCGAAGGGAAGCGCTCATTGTCACACTTTGTATGTCTGCTCTAATTATAGTCTTGCAAGTCGAACTCCCACTGGAAAAGTCCGTCAGCGTCAATGTCGACCGCACCACTTAAAAAATCTCGATAAAAAGTCCGCCAATACTCAATTATTGCGCCCCGGCTGCGTTCAACTAGCGCGCGACGTTGAGTATCGGCTAAATCTCCAATAACACCACCCAAATGGGCAATTTCATCCTGATTGACGTTGTATGACATAGTAAGCCGTAAAATTTCGGCGTCGTGCACAAAAATCCGCATGATCATCACCTCACTAAGATAATAGCAGGCGTAATCATGCGGAAGATAGCGTTTTAAATGCGTTGAAAAGCGTAACTACAGTACGGGAGGGGTACCGGTGTACTGAAAGATTCCAATAGAGTTGTCGAACTAAATTTATTGCCGGATTAAAAAAATTGGTTTAGAATCAAGAATTTGGCTTTGAATAATTTCGACTTCATTTTTATGCCAAACACTTGTCAGCCAATCTTCTATCTTTGTATAATTGCATACATAGGTCCCTTCTATCTTAGTAGAGGGGAGATAAGCTTCGACCTCGCTCATTCGCTCGATTTCTGAGCAGAGAGGAGGTGTTGTGGATGAATGACTTCATTACTTTTGCGGGAACTCATCCGATGCTCGTCATGTTGGTGGGTTTGACACCATTGCTTACAGCTATTCATGTAGCTTTGCAGTGTGTGGAAAAACTCCTTAACATCGCCAAGACTATCAAGAATTGGCGAGAGTCTTCAAAATCGGACCCAAAATCGGACTCAAATGAAAAAGACGGAAGGAATCCGCATGATCCAAACCGTCCGTCGCATTAAATTCCGCACAATGTAGGCAATGTCTCCTACCATCACGAAGGAAACAGCACTATAGAACGTAGATTCGCATTGCGGGGTTGCGTTTGTCTCTGATTGAAAAGTAGAATACCTTGACTCTAATAGCTGGTAACTATAAGAGTCGGACGTACAAGGTTAGCAGCTTGTGCGTCTTTTTTCTTTTCCAGACAAACTCCTCTTAAATAAAGTCTCGTATCCGAGAACACATTATCAACCATCACAAACGGTTATCACTGTGTGTCCTTACCCTTTTGTATCTCAAGTTACCCTAATTCGGTAATTAAGTAACATAAGTGGCAAGTAATTAAGTAAACTCCCGTTTTTAATACGGTTGAAATGATAACTCCATTGTATCCAAGCAATATTAGACTTGCAAGCTTTTTAGGGTCTGTAATGTTACCTTTTTATATCGACGTTGTCAACGACTGTTTTCGGTTATAGACTCTAGTTTAATTCGACAGCTCTGAATTGCTCGCAAAATGAGCGGCACAGCGCGAAATAGTCAGCAATATAGTCGCTGTCTTTACCACATGATAAAGCTTTAGCCTCCGCTCGTTCCAATGTGTCCGCTGTTGGCTTTTTGATAGCTCCTTTGTCTAATTCTAACGCTACGTAACGAGCATTAATCGCCTCGTTCGTTACGCCAAAGCGCTCCTTCCGCTCCAGCACCTCGACGCTATGCTCTAAGTAGCTGCCAGTGTCTGATTGTAGGATTCTCATTGCTCAGTTACCTCCGAAGTATCGATATCAATAGATTTACGCCCGTCCGACACCATGATCACGTCCTCATATTGTCGCAACTTAGTTGATTGCGCGACTTCGTGGTCATAAATTTTCTTGTTTTTACGACCCACTACATAGGATGCAAACTCTTCCTGATGCAAGGCGTCCAGGAACAATTTGTAGTTGTCGGGGTTATCCAGCGCCACTTTAGCATTGTGACCAGTAGATCGGAATGCCGCGCCCACTAATCCCGTTTGTTCGGCAATTACATTCTCATGCAATTCGCCGACGTATAGTGGCGACTCGAAAAAAGCGGCATCAGCCAGCAAAGCTTTAGCTTCGTTTTGCTCTGCGGTAAAGCGACCCTTTTCGAGCTGCGCGATAACTCGCTTGATATCCGTTGTATTGGCTAACTTGTCGTTACTTTGTAGTGTGCTTGCATTAACGCGGTCAAACCCGTCAAGAATCGCATCGACGTCGATTTGGCGATATAAAGCGGCACTACCGCCAGTCGCCGCGATCAACGAATCAACGGCTGCGAAAAATTGTTTAGCATCGCTCGCCGTGCGAGAAGCAATCCGCAGTTCAAGGGCAGCCGAGTTAAACAGTTGCTGTTGCGTCGCGCTAGGTGCCGGCGGCTCCGCACCAAGAACTTCGTTGGCTGCGGTTTGTAACGACTCGCGAGCCTGCTTTTGCTTTTTCAGCATCTCAGCGTGCTTATCAACTAACGGTTTAAATGCCTTGGCATAGGCATTAAGGCGGGCTTTCTCGCCATCAAAACCCTTTAACATCGGGTCCCCGTTAATTAATAGAATATCGGTTTGTAGCTGTTCCTTAGCGGCGATTGTCGCAGCAGTGAGTCCTTTACGTTTCCAATCCAGTAATTCAGCACTAATTTCTTTGATTTGATTGAGATTAAGTTTTGCCATAGTTGGCACCTTCCTTTTCGGTTTTTCCGCACTTTTAGGTACGGGTGGTACAGGCATTGGCGCTGGTTTGAGGAGCATAAGCCCGCTCGGCGCTCGATTGTACGACATAAATCTACTCATAACGGAACACCACGCAATCCCCGTAGTATCGCTCAATCCCGGTCAATTCCGGACTGACCACGATATATTCCGGCTTAATTGGCGGCAACGGGGCAATCCAGTCGCCATCCTCGTCGCGATACGGTTCAAAGTCGTCATAATCGCCATCTGAACGCATGATATCGTCAAGCAGTAGTCGCGCCATTTCGAGCGGAGTTGGGCTAATCACCGGGTGAACGCGCTCTGTAGCGTGGTCGTCATAAAAGCTCGCCACGCCAACGCCAAAAGGCACCTTACGGGCGGCTGCTGCTGTCATTTGGTCGTTGGTGATACGGACCATCTCGCATTTGGGGTCATACGATAGTCGGCGCATGATCAGTACCCTCGCTTTTGCAATTGACGGAATCGGGCGTCACGACGCATCAATGCCGCCTCTAATTTGTCTGCGTGAATTCGCGCTTTGAAGTCCTTCGTACGCTCAAATGGCGCGGATTCTCGCTTTTTTGGCGCTGGGTAGCATAGAGACACCGGTTTTGGTGCATCCTGTCGCTTTTTACGTCGTTTTTTCATGCGGGCACCTCCGTTGGATTTTCATTAAGTCGCCACATCAGCGTGGTGTAGTCTTCTTCAAAGACCAATTTCTTGCCCTCAAAGCGACACGTGGATCCATAGACGAATTCACCGCGAGCCAAAAACTCTTCGGACAGCAGCAAATCGTCGGCAATCTCGATTTTTTCGGGGATCGGGCGGCCTTTTGCTTGGGCGAGCGCGTCAAAATAGGCGATGACATCAGCTTTCGTCTTGCCGCGGAACGCATAAGCAGGATATCGCTCGTTTTCCGTCCATACCGGTTTGGCGAACAAAGCGTAATACTCCGCCAAAGTGCGCTTTCCTTTGCGCGAATTGGCGTCACGGCGCGCAAAAACGAGATTAGACAAATCGTTAATAGACGTCTCTCCGATGATGCTGACCGGGTGCAAATGGTCCACGCTTATTTCTTCGACGCTCGTAAATGGTCGACCAGTAAGCGCGCAGACGGCGTCTTGCATCGCCAGTAAGTCGTCGAGTTGGCTTTTGGTGGGCTTCGTCTCGCTCGCTGGGAAACGACGTCGTGTCGCGTAGGCTGCGGTAGATACGCGGCCATTTAGTGATCTACGATACTTCCGATAATAGTCGGCCTTAGATTTACTCTTAGTTGTTTGCACTCAAGCAAGCACTTCCTTTCAGATTTGGGTTCGTTCGTTTTAATAGCGGTTGACATAATACGCACGCATACACCCGAAAATGAGTCCAATCGGGCGCACAAATGCACTATCTTTCTACTTATAGAGAGTTTTCGGACACTTTTCGCTTGTTTTAGCGCCTTCACCCAAGACTATTTTGGAACGGGTCGTAAGTATTTTTGAAGTCTTGGACCAGCTCTTTTTCGTACGTTTGCCGCGTCGACTCTTTGATCGGTATCGTTCTTGTTTTTCCATCCGGATTGGCTGAACTTAGCTTTCGATGGGTGTCACAACAATGGCGAGCGCTGGCATTTTGCACCCGAACCACCGCTAGACTCGAATCATGGGCCAGGTATTTGCCGCCTTTTGCAGTAACCAATCGCCACCCGTCCGCCTCCAAATCGTCTGCATACGCCCGAACATCGCCCAAGTGCAGCCATACCGTCTCACAGCCCTTTGTGGCGCAGGTTGAGCGGTCGACATACCGCAGGGACAGCGACCATTCTTCGTGCTCATGGAGGTGCTGCATTTGAGTAGTGCGGTCCCGATGAATGATGTCGTCCTCGTAAAAGTCGTCTTCGAGCGTGATTTCACCGGCTAAGTTGAGGATGGCGGTCGAGCGGAGCATCTTTTCAATGCGAGCAGGATCGGAATGGCGCCCATCAAGCCAAGACGCGACGTGATCACGGTATTTCCGCTTGGCACTGCTCGTTTTGTGTATCGACGGCGGGTCCACCCACGGATGATTGGCAAATTTATCGGCAGGGAAGCGCTCGAAACCGCCAAGTATCGCCACTTTCTCATTTGCTGGGGCGTCGCATAGCGCCACAAACAACTCCGCCACTTCTCGCAACTCGTCAATCGTCAAGTGGTCGCTCATCCAGTCACCCTCTCTAGGCGTTGCGGAGTTGCAAACCGCCACCCAGTTTCCTTTAAGATTTGCACTACTTCTGCCTCGTGACGGAACTTCCGGAATGTGGACGGCGGAACTCCGATGGCATCGCGTAAATCTTTCGTTCGTATTTCATCACCGGCGAACTCCCGTAAGTACTGGTCTAGCTTTTCTGCGCTCGTATCTCGCTTTTTGGCTTTGTTACGTCGCAATCCCTTTAGCTTCAAATCTACGAATTTAGCGCCAGGAAGTTTACTGGCGACAATATCTCGTACGGCTGGCGGGAATCCGAAAACGAATACAGTCGCTTTTTTT
>NZ_JACSJT010000008.1:0-18152 GCF_018617255.1 Exiguobacterium sp. s43 | reverse complement strand
TGACGAAGCTTGCGCTTCATTCAAAAATTGTAAAACTTTTTTTGCCTCATCGTTCAGTTTTCAAAGTTCGTCTGCCGCTCTTGGCGACTTAAATATCTTACCAAGTGGAGAACAAAAGGTCAACCACTTTTTAAAAATATTTTTTGTTTTCTTCGTCGCTTATCTCGGCGACGTCTATTAATATATCAGTAAAATAATAACCACGCAACCCTTTTTGTTAAAAAGATTAGAGAAATATATAAAAACTTCATTTGTTCAACCAAAACGATTTTTTTCTTTCATTATATAGGACTAAAAATAAAGAAGGCGCGCCATTGGCGTCGCCTTAAGAACGAAGAGACGATAACGAAACATTTCGCTTCTTTGCTTCTTTCAAATAGAAGAAGTAGAGAGCTTCCGCTTGCTTCACTTGAGCAGCTAGCTCTCCCGTGTCCTCTATGCTGACTTCAAGAATCCGACGTTTCGATTCAAACTTAGCCTTAGCTTCTAGCAACTCAGTCAGTAGTCGTTGATCATAATCATCTCTTAACGACTTACGAAACCATTTCATAGTTCTCTTCTACCTTCCATCGCCCGAGATAATGTCACTTCATCCGCATACTCCAAATCTCCACCGACTGGTAAACCATGGGCAAGACGCGTCACGCGAATTCCCGTCGGTTTGAGTAGTCTCGATAAATACATCGAAGTCGCTTCCCCTTCAATGTTCGGGTTGGTCGCTAAAATCACTTCTTGAATCGACTCGTTCTCTTGTAAACGTGTCAGCAAACTTGAAACATTAATATCCTCTGGACCAATCCCTTCCATTGGACTAATGGCTCCATGAAGAACATGATACTTCCCTCTGTACTCCCGCATCTTCTCCATAGCAATCACGTCTCTTGAGTCTTGAACCACACAAACCACCGTTTCATCCCGATGTGAGTCTTTGCAGATTGCACACGGATCAATATCTGTGATGTGGCCACACACGGTACAATACTTTATGTCACGCTTCGCACTCACGAGAGATTTCGCGAACGTCAACACATCGTCTTCTTCCATATCTAATACATGGAATGCTAAACGTACCGCAGTTTTCGGTCCAATCCCAGGTAACTTCGTAAAACTCTCAATCAATCGTCCAATGGCTTCAGGGTATTGCAACTCGCATCGATCCTTTCTTCACTTAAAAGCCTGGGAGGTTCATCCCTTGTGTGAAACGTCCCATCTTATCATTCACAAGCTGATCCGCTTGTTTCATTGCATCATTGATTGCTGCTAAGACGAGATCTTGTAACATATCCACATCGTCCGGATCGACAACGTCTTCAGCAATAATGACGTCTAAAACTTCTTTATGACCGCTGACGACAACTTTCACCATGCCGCCTCCCGCTGTTCCTTCAACCGATAACTCTTTTAATTCCTCTTGAGCTTTCGCCATATCTTTTTGCATCTTTTGCATCTGTTTCATCATGTTGTTCATGTTTCCCATTCCACGCATTCAGAGCGCCTCCCTTATGTTTCTTCGATTTCAACGACATCGCCAAAACGTTCCATCGCCTGCGCAACTAGCGGATCCTCGGTTTCCGGCTCTTCGACTTGTTCCGTTCGTTCTGCTTGTTTTTGAAGGATGAACTCATTTTTTAGTTCATTCCAATCCGTCTCAAGCACCGCCATGATTTCGCGACGAATCCCCGTCACTTCGAATAACGCCTGTTCAATCACATCGCGCGTACGACCATTTGAACTCACTTGTTCATAGTGCCATGTCATTCCATCTTTAAATTGTACCAGTAAGGTGTCACTTGCACAAAGGACAGCTTCACTTTCATAGAAGAGAGCGAAAATCGGACCATCTTGTATCCGAATATTCGTCATGATATCTCCCCAGCTGTCGCGAATCGCATTCAAATGCTGCCGTTCGGCCCGTTGCAAGAGTTGGCGAATCCGTTCTTTAGGCACCCGGATTTGTGTCCGTTTCGGAGCAGGCTTCGGCTTTTCTGCTTCTCCACCTGTCACGACAACACCATTCTTCTTCACTTCATTTAATTCACGGCTCAGTTCACGCACTTGATCTTGTAGTTGTGTCATTTGCTCACTAATTGTACGGCCTTGTTCCGCGATCCGGATGAATGTTAACTCCACCAACACTTTCGGATGGTTAGATAACCTCATCTGCTGTTGGCAATCATTGAGCTCTTCAATCACTTGGAACAATTCATCCGTTGAAGTCGCTTCGACGAACTGACGAAACTCGTCAGTCGGACGAGCACGTTCCAATAAGTCAGCTGCTTGTGGAGATGCTTTCAAGAGTAACGCATCCCGATGAACGAACACTAAATCTTCGATGAAACGTTTCAAGTCCTTCCCTTCACGTAACATCAATTCAAGCGTACTCAAAATGGCATTTAATTCTTTCCGTTGGAGACCATACGCCATGTCGAGCAATGTTTCATCCGTCACGGCACCCGTGACTTCTAACACTGCTTCTTCCGTCAACCGCTCATCACTGAATGCGAGCGCCTGATCGAGTAAGCTGAGGGCATCCCGCATCCCGCCATCGGCAGCACGTGCGATGAGCTTCAATGCTTCCGGGTCATAGTCATGGTCTTGGTCGTTCAAAATATAGGCCATCCGCGTTTGCAATTGACTCACTTCATGTCTTTTGACATCGAATCGCTGACAGCGGGAAATGATCGTGGCCGGAATTTTATGTGGTTCTGTCGTGGCCAAGATGAATATCGCATGTGCCGGTGGTTCCTCAAGCGTCTTTAACAACGCGTTGAATGCACCGGTCGATAACATATGCACTTCATCAATGATGTATACTTTGTAACGCCCTTGGGACGGCGGATATTTGACTTTGTCTCGAATCTCCCGAATTTCGTCAACCCCGTTGTTCGATGCGGCATCAATTTCAAACACGTCGGGACTCGTCCCTTCCGTGATGGCGATACACGTCGGACAGGTGTTACATGGTTCACGTGTCGGCGCGCTTTCACAGTTGATTGCCTTGGCAATGATTTTCGCCAAACTCGTCTTCCCCGTTCCACGTGGGCCGGAAAATAGGTACGCATGTGACATCCGCTCCTCTAACAGAGCATTTTGAATCGTACGTGTGATATGGACTTGACCGACGACCTCTTGAAACGATTGAGGTCTATATACACGATATAACGCTTGATACGCCATGAGTTCGCCTCCTTCCCTACTGTTCTTCTCTATCTCATCATACAAAAAAATCTACAGCCCGGGGGCCATAGATTGAAGTTATAAAATAAATCTGCCGCGCACCGATTTCTGAAAGCACGTCAACATGCGTTACTCATGCAGTTTGCTCAGCCCAAGCACCCCTGCGGCACACGGTACGTCACCACTTAAGGCTGCTTCCTTCCGGACCTGACCTGGTTCATGGGTGACCGTTGCGCAGGACTCAGACGTCAACGCCACTTACATAAGGCAGACCACACCAGCGCACTCCCTCGAATCGGGATTCAGTCTCGCTACAGCGGATTGCGAGTGACAGGGCACCGCTACCTCCCCACCTAGCACGGCAAATGGGTAAATGAAATTAGGCACTACCTCGAGTGCTATTACATTATACTGTTTAATCGATTGGGTTGCAACCTCTCTGATTGAGTCGTTCTTGTTTCTTCCTTTCTCGAAGCGCTCGGAAGAAATCTGTCAGGAGCTGTCCACATTCTTCTGCTAAAACATTTTCTGTCACTTCGGCTTGGTGATTGAACCGCTCATCCTGCACCAAGTTCATCAACGTCCCACAACATCCACCTTTCGGGTCGTGGGCACCGAAAATGACACGTTTCACGCGAGACAACACGATTGCGCCCGCACACATCGGACACGGTTCAAGGGTAACGTATAGTTCGCAGTCTTCTAATCGCCAATTCCCTAGTGTCTCATTGGCCGTTTCAATCGCAATCAGCTCGGCGTGTGCTGCCGCCAATCGATCCGTCTCACGACGATTGTGCCCGGTTGCGATCACCTGGTCTCCCTTCACGATCACACAACCAATCGGCACCTCGCCAATGGCTTCTGCTTTCTTTGCTTCTTCGATGGCCAACTGCATAAATCGCTCATCACGTTCCATCGATTCACCTCATTTCTTATTTAAAACTATGAAAAAAAATGAAAATCAAATCCCTCGCCATATCGCTCGTATTGTGTGCTAGAATGGAACTTGCACTTTGGATAATGGAGGATGACATCATATGTTTATAACGGTAGAAGGACCGATTGGTGTCGGGAAAACATCACTGGCCCATATCATCAGTCAGCATTTCTCGATGCAGATGCTGAATGAAATTGTAGAAGAGAACCCATTTCTCGGCAAGTTTTATGAAGATATCGAAGAATGGAGTTTCCAAACGGAAATGTTCTTCTTGTGCAATCGATTCAAGCAGTTGGATGATATTCACAAACACCACTTGAGTCAGCAACAATCCGTCGTTTCGGACTATCATATTTTCAAAAACTTGATTTTTGCTCACCGTTCGCTGAAACCGGCACACTTGAACAAGTACGAGCAGATTTATAAGATTTTGACACATGATATGCCGAAACCTGATGTCGTCATTTACTTACATGCCAGCATTGAGACATTAATGAAACGAGTCGCCTTGCGTGGACGTGAAGTGGAAGAAAATATGTCTCGTGATTACCTCGAACAACTTGCTCACGACTATGAGACGTTTGTTGAATCGTATCGCGCGGCCCATCCAGAAGTGAAGATTCTCTCGTTCAGTGGGGATGAACTCGACTTTGTACACAATCCGGACGACTTGACTCATGTCCTAAAAACGATTGAGCGTGAATTAGAATTAACTAAAGGAGCCCAAATAAAATGAAGCTGATTGATAAATATAACATCCCGAACGATACAATCATTACAATCGGGGGAATGGTCGGGATCGGGAAATCAACGATCACCAATTCGTTAGCCGATGCATTGAATTTCCGAACGTCTCTCGAAAAAGTAGATACCAACCCTTACCTCGATAAATTCTATCATGATTTCGAACGTTGGAGCTTCCATCTTCAAATTTACTTCTTGGCAGAACGTTTTAAAGAACAGAAGAAAATCTTCCAATACGGTGGCGGCTTCATCCAAGATCGTTCAATCTATGAAGATACAGGCATCTTCGCCAAGATGCACTATGAAAAAGGGACGATGTCACCAACAGACTACGAAACGTATTCTAGTTTGTTCGAGGCAATGGTGTTGACACCGTTCTTCCCGCACCCGGATCTATTAATCTATCTTGAAGGTTCGTTCGAACAAGTACTCGAACGCATTCAGATGCGCGGTCGCGAGATGGAACAGCAAACACCAATCGCTTATTGGGAAGAGATGTACACCCGCTACACAGAATGGATCAACAACTTCAACCTGTGCCCGGTATTGCGTCTCTCGATCGAAGAGTATGACCTCATCAACGACCCAGATTCAGTCGAACTCATTCTTGAGAAAATTGAAAAGCAACTCACGATTGCACGCGAAGCAAAAGTGAGATAATCAATAGAAGGATTGCGCCAACGAAAGCGTAATCCTTCTTTTTGTGCATAAAAAAATCCACAGCGCTTATGTCTGTGGATACAAAAAATGCATCTGCCTCTGCAGATGCCCGATTGAAAGCGGAGTTGGTGGGATTCGAACCCACGCGAGCCTTGCGACTCCTAACGGATTTCGAGTCCGTCCCCTTCAGCCGGACTTGGGTACAACTCCAGGCCTAAAAAAGTGTAAAAAAAAGAAAGTGGAGGAGGTGGTGGGATTCGAACCCACGCAGGCTATTACACCCCTGACGGTTTTCAAGACCGTTCCCTTAAACCACTTGGGTACACCTCCAAAAGATATAAAATTGTGTGAGCCTCCAAAAAAGAAATGGAGGAGGTGGTGGGATTCGAACCCACGCAGGCTGTTACACCCCTGACGGTTTTCAAGACCGTTCCCTTAAACCACTTGGGTACACCTCCAAAGCTCATATGCAATTCGTGAGCAACAGTGTCGCTCGACATGATTTATAGTACCAACTGAAGAGACAGATGTCAAACCCTTTTGTGAAAAAACATTAAAAAAATTGAGCAGCCTCAAAATCGAGGCTGCTCAAGCGTTTAGTTCGGCATTTCAATCTTTTCTTTTCCACCCATGTAAGGACGAAGAACTTCTGGAATCACGACCGATCCATCCGCTTGTTGATAATTTTCAAGAATCGCTGCGACCGTTCGTCCGACCGCCAAACCTGAACCGTTCAACGTATGCACAAACTCAGGTTTCGCATTGGCGTCACGACGGAAACGAATTCCCGCACGACGCGCTTGGAAATCTTCAAAGTTTGAGCAAGACGAGATTTCACGATAGACCCCTTGTGCCGGCATCCATACTTCAATATCGTATTTTTTCGCGGCAGTGAATCCGAGATCTGCCGTACACATGCTGAGCACTTGATAAGGAAGGCCTAGACGTTTTAAGACTTCTTCAGCATGACCTGTCAACAGTTCCAATTGCTCATAAGACTCTTCCGGTTTTACGAAACGGACGAGCTCGACTTTATTGAATTGGTGCTGACGAATTAATCCACGTGTGTCACGTCCCGCTGACCCAGCTTCAGAACGGAAGTTTGCACTATATGCAGTATACGCGATTGGAAGTTGTGTTTCCGGAAGAATTTCTTCACGGTGCATGTTCGTGACCGGTACTTCAGCAGTCGGAACGAGGAAGTAGTTCGTATCCGCTACTTTAAATGCATCCTCTTCAAATTTAGGAAGCTGACCCGTTCCTGTCATCGAATCTCGATTGACCATGTAAGGAGGTAACACTTCAGCGTACCCATGCTCATCTGAATGAAGGTCCATCATAAAGTTGATGAGGGCACGTTCTAAGCGAGCGCCTAATCCTTTATAGAAGACGAAGCGGCTACCTGTTACTTTTCCAGCGCGCTCGACATCGACGATTTGAAGATCTTCCATCACGTCCCAATGTTGCTTAGGCTCGAAATCAAACTCAGGCTTTGTCCCGATTTCGCGAATCGTCACGTTGTCGTCTTCCGTTTCGCCGATTGGTGTTGATTCGTGCGGGATATTTGGGATGCTGAGTAAAATCAAGTTGAGTTCTGCCTCAACTTCGCGTAACTCTTCGTCCAACAGTTTGATTTCATCGCCGAGGCGACGTGTCTCTAAAATCGGACCTTCGGCATCTTCTTTGTTCCGCTTCAATTCAGCGATCTGTTTTGTCGCTTCGTTGCGCTTCGCTTTCTTCACTTCGACTTCGTTGATCAAGTCGCGACGTTTCTCCTCTAGTTGTGGGAAGCGGTCAAGTGCACTCAAGTCTTCCCCCCGGTGAGCTAACTTTTCTTTAATCCCTTCAAAATCCTGTCGCAAACGTTTAATGTCTAACATTGCTATTCCTCCTTTTTCATATAAAAAAGGTGGCACGTCCCTTTCCCGTAGGAAAGGGACGAACCACCTTGGATCCGCGTTGCCACCCTCGTTGCCCAAATGTTTGAGCCACTCGATGCACGTAACGTGTGCGAACGTGACTTGTTTCCAAGTCAATGCTCCGAGGCCGATTCGGTCACGTCATCTCACTAGTTTGCACCAACCACTAGCTCTCTGTCAGTAGACGTACGTAACGTACTTATTCTCATCATCGCATCTGTCATTGAATTAATCTTACTTTACAACATCTCAACTTGTTCGACAAGACTGATTTTTCCAAGTGCGAGTCGGATTTGATCGAGGAAATCCAAAAAAGCTCGTGTTATTCTCGTCAAGAACGAGGCGGTATCGACCGACTCCGCTGTAACAAGTGCCATCTTAGGAGGAGCCTCTCCCTCTAAATAGCGTACGTTCTCCGAAGAATCGATGGTGACCATGCCTGCCTGTGTGTCAGCCTTAATCGGAGCCTCTAAATCAAGCAGATCATATTCGGGCTCCGGTACGGGTTTTCCTTTTTCAACCAACACCTCAAAATCGTTTGTCGTCCGGACCGCGACTTGCTCTTCCTCGCCTTGAGAGACCGTTGCCATCTTGGAGATTGTCTCCCCCATCCGCAAGATTGGGGTCATGACGAAATCCGCATAAGCATAATCATGTAGCGCTTTCGTTGCTGCATAACGTCCCTCGTCCGATGTTGCACCGAGGACGACCGACAAAACGGTACGCCCATCCCGTGTGGATACGCCGATGAAACAATATCCCGCCTCATTCGTCGTGCCTGTCTTGAAGCCGAGCATTCCCGGATAAGCGAGGTCACGATTAGCGAGCATGCGATTCGTCGCATCAAATCGAACACCGTCGACGTCCACGTATGCCCGCTTCGTCACGTCGAGCACTTCCGGATACGTCGTCAAATACGCGATCGCGAGCTTCATCAAGTCCTTAGCAGACGTCAAGTTGTCTCCCGGTAGGCCAGCGGATTCAGAATCGAGTCCTGAGGCGTTCGCGAACGTCGTTTGCGTCATCCCTAATTCATCAGCCCGGCGATTCATCTCTTTGACGAATGCCTCTTCCGAACCGGATACGGCCTCCCCGAGCGTTACGGCCGCTTCATTCGCTGAACGAATCAACGCGGCATCGTATAATTCTTTGACGGTATATGGTTTATTTAACAGCGGGATTCGTGCCAACCCCGGCTTTCTCGTCAACGCCAAAGCAGCATCGCTCGGTGTGATTTCTTGTGTCCAACTGAGTTTCCCTGCCTGAATCGCCTCACGCGTCAAAAATGCAGTCATCAGCTTCGTGATTGAAGCCGGCTGAAGCATCGAATCTTCTTGTTTGGCAAATAGAACTTGTCCTGTCGTCACGTCTACAAGCATCGCGCTTGCTGCATCCACTTTCGGAGCGGCCGCAGAGGCAGCCGATGGCAACATGGTCTGTATGACGAATACGACAGTGAGCAATATGATGAAATAACGGGCCTTCACATCGTTTCCCCTTTCTGTACGCTTCTTTGTTCAGTGTAACAAAAAATAAGTTTGAAGGACCCCCTTTTTGCGAGGTCCCTCAAACTTATACATGTTGACTCTGATTCGCTTTGACCATCTCGATAAAATAGCGATGTAACGAGAGGTCATCCGTCAATTCGGGATGGAACGAGCAAGCCAGATACTGATTGTAACGGACCGCCACAATCGCTTCCTCCACTTCAGCGAGCACATCTACTTCCGGTTCGACACGTGCCACTTGTGGGGCACGAATAAAGACCGCTTCGACTGGCTCATCGATCCCTTTCACTGGAAGGTCGACTTCAAAACTGTCGACCTGACGTCCGAACGCATTGCGTTTCACTGTCATCGGGATTTTCTTCAAGTGGGCGTCATACCCTTCGACTTCGTTCGCGAGAAGAATCATGCCGGCACATGTGCCGAACATTGGTAACGTTTCCGTCTCTCGAAGTGGTTCAAGTAATCCATAACGATCGAGTAGTCGACGCATTGCCGTGCTCTCTCCACCTGGTAACACGAGTCCGTCAATTGACTCCAAGTCTTCTACCGAGCGAACGACAACGGTTCGAGCACCGAGCGCTTCCAGCATGCGAACATGCTCACGAATCGCACCTTGCATTCCTAATACGCCAATCGTTACCATCTTACCAGCCTCGTGGTGCCATGAGTTCTTCTTCTTTGAGTGTGCGGACGTCGAGTCCTTTCATCGCCTCACCCAATCCTTTTGACAAGTGTGCGATTCGCTCATAGTCATCGTGATACGTTGTTGCTTCTACAATGGCACGTGCAAATTTTTCTGGGTTCTCCGCTTTGAAAATACCAGATCCGACAAAGACTCCATCTGCCCCGAGGTGCATCATCAAGGCAGCATCCGCTGGTGTCGCGATTCCACCTGCTGCGAAGTTTACGACCGGCAGACGGCCCACTTCACGGATTTGCATCAATACTTCAAACGGTGCACCGAGGTCGCGCGCCTCTGTCATGACCTCATCTACGCTCATCGACAAGAGACGTTTCACTTGAGCTTGTACTGTACGCATATGACGAACCGCTTCGACGATGTTCCCTGTTCCCGGCTCCCCTTTTGTACGAATCATCGCTGCCCCTTCACCGATACGGCGGGCTGCTTCACCGAGGTCGCGTGCTCCACATACGAACGGCGCCGTATAGTCGCGCTTGTACAAGTGGAACTCTTCGTCGGCTGGTGTCAACACTTCGCTCTCGTCAATGAAGTCGACCCCCATCGACTCGAGGACACGTGCTTCAGCGATATGCCCGATCCGGCATTTTGCCATAACCGGCACAGATACTGCCCCCATGACGTCTTCGATGATTGTCGGGTCAGCCATACGGGCAACGCCACCCATTTTACGGATATCTGATGGTACACGTTCGAGCGCCATGACAGCCACAGCACCGGCAGCTTCAGCGATTTTCGCCTGTTCAGCGTTGATGACGTCCATGATGACGCCACCTTTTTGCATTTCAGCCATCCCACGTTTTACTTTATCTGTCCCTACTTGTCTCTTTTCCATTGAAATCCCTCCATTGATTCGTGTTCTACTTGCTAGTATAAGTTGAATTGACTATATTAAAAGTGCCAGTTTCTCATTATTTAAAGTGGTCAGTTTTAAATAAAGGACTCTATTTCATCTATCACGAACCTGTTGAAGTATAAAGGAGGAATACGTATGTTAAACCGCGATTCGTTTGATGGGGATCATCGTGCCTCATTCGGGACACCCGGGATTGTCTCTTTCATCATCATTCTTGGGTTTATGCTCTACTTCTTTTTTGGTTCGTAAAGAAAGGAACGTCACACCATGGATATGCTTACCTTATCGCTTGATCAAGAATCGTCCATCCCGCTTTACGAGCAATTGTATAAGCACATTCGGGATGCCATCCTCGACGATACGTTAAAGACAGGAACCAAATTACCTTCAAAGCGTAAGCTCTCTCAATTTTTAGATGTCTCGCAGACCACGGTCGAGTTCGCGTATGCCCAGTTACTCGCCGAAGGATACATCGAGTCCATTCCTCGAAAAGGATTTTATGTGTTACCTCAAGAGGAACTGTACGTCCGGCGCTCGAGTAGTACCATCACACCAGCCCCTCAGCGAAAGACATATGATTATGATGTTTCCCCGAGTCAAATCGACACGACTGCCTTCCCGTTTGAACGATGGAAGCGACACATCAAACATGTCGTCGATGACGTGAATCATGAATTACTTGCGTTAGGTTCTGTTCAAGGAGATCTAGAATTACGCCAAGAAATCGCCACATATCTTTATCACTCCCGTGGCGTACAGTGCTCACCAGAACAGATCATCGTCGGGTCCGGTACGGAACAGCTGTTGCCACAACTCTTGAATCTATTACCGGACTCGTCTATCTTCGGGATCGAAGACCCTGGTTATCCGCTCACGCGATTGTTGTTCGAACAACAAGGACGCACATCGATTCCTATTCCCGTAGACGATAGTGGTGTTTGTGTGAATGAGCTCGAGCGTCATGCAATCGATGCACTATATGCCACACCTGCTCATCAATTTCCGACAGGGACCGTCCTGTCTGTCAGTCGAAGGCAACGTTTGTTAAATTGGGCACTCGTCCATCAGACGTATATCATCGAAGACGATTACGACAGCGAGTTTCGCTATAGCGGCAAGCCGATTCCGTCACTGCAGAGCATGGACCCGAACGAACGGGTTATCTATATCAGTACGTTTTCAAAATCTCTCATGCCATCCTTACGCATCGGCTATATGGTCTTACCGACACCCTTGTTAAACCGTTACCGGGAACGACACCAGTATTTCACCTGTAGCGTTCCCCGGTTCGAACAACAGACGTTGGCCTTATTCATGTCGAGCGGTGACTTTGAGAAGCATTTGAACCGGATGCGAAAAATATACCGTCGTAAGTTAGAAAGTGTCCTCTCCGCCTTCCGACCATTCGAACCGACCGTCACCGTGACCGGAGCAAGTGCCGGATTGCACGTCGTGTTGACCATCGCGACCGAGCGAACAGAGCAAGAATTGAAGCGGTCCGCCGAATCCGCCGGAATCGCCATTAAATCCATGAACGACTATCGTATCGTGCATCCGGACTCCCACAAGCAATTTCTGTTCGGGTTTGCGCATTTGTCTGAGTCGACTTTACCTGACGTGATCGTTCAGTTGATGCTTGCGTGGGAAGTTTCAAAAGGAGGGAAGTCATGAATCGACGTATCCGGTGGCTCATCGGACTTTTACTCATTGGGAGCGGCACCCTCTTTTTGACGAGTCCGATTTGGAAAAATGCCATTGCTAGTTCGACGAGTGAATACGTGGTGGAACAGATGGAATTTCAAGAAGAGAGCGAATTTGATCCAAGTTATGATTTTAAAGCCGTCAGTCCACTCTCTGTATCGGACGTCCTACAAGCGCGCAATCGGTTTCATAATTTGCCGACAATCGGCGTGATTTCAATTCCCGATGTCTCACTGAAACTTCCCATCATGAAAGGCTTGGACAATGAAAGTCTCGCGGTAGGCACCGGAACGATGCATCCTGAACAAGAGATGGGCAAAGGGAACTACGCGCTCGCCGGCCACTACCTACAACGAGCAACTGCCCTATTCGGACCGCTCCATGAAATCGAGGTCGGTGCCACGATCTACCTTCAAGATGAAACGCAAACGTACGAGTATGTAGTCACTTCGCTTGAAACCGTTTCTCCTGAACGAGTCGATGTATTAGATGTCACCTCAACCCCAACCATCACGTTAATCACGTGTACGTTCGATACGACAGAGCGCCTGATTGTAAAAGGGAAGCTTGTCGCCTCATCCTCTTGACCGCTTCTCCTTTCAGAATAGGAGAGGCGGTTTATTATTTTTTCAAAAACATATTGTTAGCGCTTTCAAGTTCCGATAAACTATTTTTGAAAACGTTTGCATAAAAGTGTGCAAATCCATTTGACAGGAAGAGGTGCCTCATGAAAAAAACAACCGCTCGTCAGGCTTCAACGCTGATCCTTTCCGGAGCATTACTCATTCAAGCCGGTGTCCCGATGAACGCATTGGCCGAACCGACCATGATGACGATTGATGGATTGAAAACAGACTGGAGCTCGATCCCAGCCCTTGCGACTTCCCCGGCTACGGGTTGGCAAGGATTTGATGTCGGTGATTTATACATACAAAACGATGCTCAACATCTTTATTTTTATGTAGATGCGAACAATGTCCCGAATTGGGGCGACAACGGACAATACATTAACATCGCCCTTCAAATTAACGATGAAGATTCTGGCGTCTCTGAAAATCCACTCGGATACCCATTCGACTTTACAGGCGTCGACAAGGCACCTCAATATCATGTTCTCGTTCGTGTCGATGGCGATCAAAAAGTCAAAGAGGCCGCCCTTTATAAGGCCGGACAGGATACCCCACTCTTACAATTGAACCAATTGAACGGTGCGGCTTTCGCAGTGGACCGGACGAAAGGATTCGAAGGAAAGATTCCATTATCCTTACTCGGGCTAAACAATGGAGACCAAGTTCGTGCCTTGACTGTATTGAGCGGCAATAATGCAGGAGAGCATGGTGCATTCGATACGATTCCAAGTAACGCGGCCAACCAACTGGCGAACAGCTGGAACGTCGCTGCTACTCCGTCGACGCAATCCGTATATAGTGCCCCGGTCACGTTAAATGGGGTGGAGACGATTGATCAGCTTGAGGTCGTTTCGGTGACCCCGGCTTCATCCTCGATCGACGTGGATGTGTCTACCCCAATCACATGGACGTTCAACGAACCTGTCCGTCTCGATACTGAAGCAGTCACGCTTCAACAAGGAGAGACAAAAATCCCGGTCGACGTGACAACGAACGGTTCGACCGTGACACTTCAGCCGAAAGAGGCACTCGCACTCGACACGTCATATACGGCGACCATCCCAGCGGATGCGGTGACAGGGACGATTTCCAACACGTCACTCCCTGCCTTGACGACTTCGTTCAAAACGGCAACCAAGCTCGCCGATCCATGGGAAACGACTCGTTATATCGAGATGAAGTATGTCCGCGCGGATGGAGATTATACGGATTGGAACTTGTGGACGTGGAGCACCGGTAAAAAAGACGGCCAAGTTGACCCGTATCGTATCACGGAGGACGGGGCCATCTTCCGAATCCCCGTTGGCCAAGACGCCACCAAAGTCGGATTTGTGATCCGAAAAGGAACGGATTGGGCTGTGAAGGACGCATACGGAGAAGACAGATACGTCACGCTCGGAGAAGACCGTGTCACGAAGGTCCTCGTCGAAAGCGGCAAAGGTGTGTTCCATCAAGTTCCGACAGTCAACGGACCAGTGTACGGTACAGACGGGATCAGTTTCTTCTACCGCGATGTAGCACTCTATGAATCCGGAAAAATGAATGAAATCGAACAGGTCGCACTCAAAATCAATGATGAAACTTATCCGATGACGTATGAGCCTGAAAACGAATGGTTCCGCCACACAGTGCGTTTGCCTGAAGGCGTTCATGATTACACGTACCTCGTCACAAAAGACGGGGTGACGACTGAAGTGAAGGATCCGTACTTTGAGGCTTCTCAAATCGAGTATCGCCAACCGACCGTCAAACTCACTTCTTCAGTCAGTCCAAAAGCGATTAGCTCCAGAGAAAATGCCGTCCTACGGGTAAAACCAACCTTACCGAAGGGAGTGACGCTTCGTGAACTCTATATCGATGCACGACCTCTCGGAGGACCCGCTAAGTTGCACATCGACCGTGCATTGAATGCTCAAACCATTGCGGTGAAAGATACGATCAAACCAGGAAACAAGACGCTCTCTGTCACAGCCGTCGACCAGTATGGAAATGTCCATCGCTCGAAGACCACCATCCGTGTCGTTCCGAAATCGATGAAAGAGAAACAAGCATTTGATTGGGATGAGGCACGAATCTACTTCATGCTAACCGACCGCTTCTATAACGGGGATGTGTCCAATGATAATCCGAACCGTGAGTACTATGATAAAGACCATCTGGAATCGTACCATGGTGGAGACTTTGCGGGTGTCACAAAAAAACTCGATTATTTAGATGACTTAGGCATCAATACAATCTGGATTACACCGATTGTGGATAACATCGATTGGGATTTGCGTTATGGGAAAGATGGGTCTCAATATGGCTATCACGGATATTGGGCGAAAAACTTTGAAAAACTTGATGAACACCTTGGAGATATGGCCGCATTCCATAAATTGATTGACGAGGCGCATAAGCGTGGCATCAAAATTATGGTCGATGTCGTCTTGAACCATCCAGGCTACGGCATGGAACCAGGTGCAAGTTCAGCCGTCACGAATTTCCCGACGGATGCAGAACGACAAGTATTCGATGGCATGATTCGCGAGAATCCGGTCGATGGGGACGACCTCAGAATGTCCTTATCTGGTCTTCCTGATTTCAAGACCGAGGAAGCGGCCGTGCGGGAGCAATTGGTCAAATGGCAGACGGATTGGATCAAACGTTCGAAAACGAAAAAAGGAAATACGATCGACTATTTCCGTGTCGATACGGTCAAACATGTAGATTCAACGACGTGGAAATCATTCAAAAATGAGCTGACAACAATCAAGCCAGATTTCAAACTCATCGGCGAACACTATGGAGCCAGCATCAACAATACAGGCGGTTATCTGCGGAGTGGACAAATGGATTCCTTGCTCGACTTCGATTTTAAATACCAGGCCGAGCGATTCGTAAACGGCAACATTGAAGATGTAGAAAAATCGCTCCAATATCGGAATAACCAATTATCGAATGAAGCAACGCTTGGACAATTCTTAAGTAGCCACGACGAAGATGGATTCCTCGTCTCGCGCGCAGATGGAGACACAGGTAAGCAAATGGTCGCTGCCGCCCTTCAGATTACGGCCAAAGGTCAACCGGTCATCTATTACGGAGAAGAAGTCGGGCAATCTGGGAAACATGCAGGGGATATGGATAAAGGTGAGTTCAATGAGAACCGCTATGACTTTGACTGGTCACGTGTCAAAGGAGAAGGGAAAGCGATGCATACGCATTACCAAAAACTATTGAATATCCGTGCAGACTATTCTCACGTATTCAGTAAAGGAACACGATCATCCGTCTCTGTGAATGCCAATTCTGGTTACTCGATTTTTGAGCGGGCCTACGGCAAACAGTCCGTTCTCGTCGGATTGAACACGAAAGAGAAAGCACAAACCGTTTCATTTAAGACGTCGTATAAGGCGAAGACTATTTTGATTGACCGCTATAGCGGCAAATCATACACTGTTCAAAAAGACGGGAAGGTGACCGTCTCACTTCCTGCTCAAGATCAGGGAGGTACCGTCATTTTAGTCGAGAAACGCAAATAAAGAACCGCCATCCTGAGTGAACAGGATGGCGGCTTTTTCATTAACGTGAATAGTTTGGTGCTTCTTTTGTAATGTTGACATCGTGTGGGTGGCTCTCTTGGAGTCCAGCACCTGTCATACGAATGAACTGTGTATCTTCACGAAGGGCACGAATGTCGGCAGCGCCGCAATACCCCATACCTGAACGAAGACCACCGATCAATTGATAGACCGTGTCAGCCAGTTCACCGCGATACGCGACGCGACCTTCGATACCTTCAGGAACGAATTTTTTGTCTGCTTCTTGGAAGTAACGATCTTGGCTTCCGCGTTTCATCGATGCTTCTGATCCCATACCACGGTATGTCTTGAATTGACGACCTTGATAGATTTCCATTTCACCTGGGCTCTCTTTCACACCCGCAAGCAAGCTTCCGAGCATGACTGCATTGGCTCCAGCGGCGATGGCTTTGACGATATCACCAGAGTACTTAATTCCACCGTCAGCGATGACTGAGACACCGTGCTCTTTCGCTTCCATCACGCAATCATAGACTGCTGTGATTTGCGGAACACCGACACCTGCGACGACACGTGTCGTACAGATCGAGCCTGGTCCAATCCCAACTTTAATGACGGATGCTCCTGCTTCAATCAATGCACGCGTCGCTTCTGCTGTTGCCACGTTCCCTGCGATGATTGGAAGGGATGGGAACATATCACGTAACTCACGAACCTTTTCAAGTACGCCAGCTGAGTGACCGTGTGCCGTATCGATAACCAATGCATCCACACCTGCTTCAACCAACACTTGAGCACGTGAAGCTGCGTCTTTCGTCACACCGACTGCAGCTGCGACAAGAAGACGACCTTGCTTATCTTTTGCTGCGTTCGGGAACTGTTCGACCTTTTCGATATCTTTCGTCGTAATGAGACCTTTTAATACACCGTTCTCATCGACAAGTGGAAGTTTCTCGATGCGATGTTGATGAAGGATACGCTCGGCTTCTTCAAGCGATGTACCCACTTTTGCTGTGATGAGGTTCTCTGTCGTCATGACATCTTTGATTACCGTCGAATAGTCTTTGATGAAGCGAAGATCACGATTCGTTAAAATACCAATCAATTGACGTTCATCTTCTGAGTTGACGATTGGGACGCCCGAAATACGATACTTACTCATCAAGTATTCTGCATCGTATACTTGACGGTCTGGAGTTAAATAGAACGGGTTTGTGATGACACCATTTTCTGAGCGCTTTACGCGATCGACGTGCTCAGCCTGCATTTCCATCGACATATTCTTGTGAATGACACCTAAACCACCTTGACGGGCCATAGCAATCGCCATTGGGGCTTCAGTAACGGTATCCATACCGGCACTGATGATCGGAATATTTAATTCGAGTCCTTCACAGAGCTTCGTGCTTAAATCAACGTCACGTGGTAAAACATTTGAAAACCGTGGTACGAGTAATACATCATCAAATGTTAAACCTTCTTTTGCAAACTTATTTTCCCACATAAAAATTGATGGCCCCTTTCTCGTTCTACCTACATCTTTGTTTCGAAATATTTCTGTAATGGTAACAGGTATAACGTAAAAGTGCAATTCAATTCCCGATGTTCAGAAAGTTCAGAATTGTGTTCATTAACTTAAATAACATTAAAATTGTTCGGAATTTCATCGTGTGAACGAGCAGAATATGAAGTTCGATTTCATTATGAACGTAAAAAAACGACCGAGCGTATGCTCGGTCGTCCTGCGTTGTTGCCTGGCAACGTCCTATCCTCACAGGGGGAGATCCCCCAACTACTTTC
>NZ_JACSJT010000007.1:0-43838 GCF_018617255.1 Exiguobacterium sp. s43 | reverse complement strand
CTTAAATTGACGAAGCTTGCGCTTCATTCAAAAATTGTAAAACTTTTTTTGCCTCATCGTTCAGTTTTCAAAGTTCGTCTGCCGCTCTTGGCGACTCTTAAAATAATACAAGTCATCGACACAGTTGTCAACCACTTTTTTATTTCTTTTCCGCTGCCATCAGCGGCAACGTTTATTACTTTACCGTACACCTCTCATTAACGCAAGGGGTTTTGTAAAAGTTTTTTTAAAAAAGTTTTATATCTTTAGTATCCCTTCTGTTTAACGGCATACCTATGCGTTTCGAGGCTATCAAAAATAAAGAAGCCGAATCATACTCACGTATGATCCGACCACTTAATTGATTATTGTTGATGACGCATCGTTGGGAAAAGAAGAACGTCACGGATTGAAGGCGCGTTCGTCAATAACATGACGAGACGGTCAATCCCGATTCCAAGCCCACCCGTTGGCGGCATACCATATTCAAGCGCTTCAAGGAAATCGTTATCGAGTTCGTGCGCCTCATCGTTCCCCGCTTCTTTTTCAAGCAACTGTGCTTCAAAGCGTTCACGTTGATCGATTGGGTCATTCAACTCCGTGAAGGCATTCGCATGTTCACGACGAACAATGAATAGCTCGAAACGATCCGTGAAGCGTGGATCTGTTTCATTCTTCTTCGCCAATGGTGATACTTCAACCGGATGTCCTGTGACAAATGTCGGTTGAAGCAATGTTTCTTCTACTTTCTGCTCGAAGAATTCATTCACGATATGACCAAACGTCATATGATCTTGTACTTCTACACCGTGTTCTTTTGCAAGTACTCGTGCTTCTTCATCGGACATTTGTTGCCAGAAGTCTACACCTGTCTCTTCTTTAACAAGGTCGACCATATGTGCACGTTTCCAACCGATGCCAAGATGGATCGTATCTTCACCATACTGCACATCTGTTGTACCGAGCACTTCTTTCGCTACGTGCGCAACCAATTCTTCCGTCAAATCCATGATGTCGTTGTAATCTGCATAGGCTTCATACAATTCGATCATCGTGAATTCAGGGTTGTGACGTGTAGAAATCCCTTCGTTACGGAATACACGCCCGATTTCGTACACGCGCTCGAGTCCACCAACAATCAAGCGTTTCAAGTGAAGTTCGATGGCAATACGCATATAAAGTTCCATATCTAACGCATTATGATGCGTTAAGAACGGACGTGCCGCTGCTCCACCCGCAATCGTGTGTAACATCGGTGTTTCCACTTCTAAATATCCTTTTTGGTTTAAGAAGTTGCGAATCTCAGAAATGATGCGGCTACGCAAAATGAATGTCTGACGCGAGTCCTGGTTTGTAATCAAATCAAGATAGCGTTGGCGATAGCGCTGTTCCACATCTTTTAATCCATGATATTTGTCCGGAAGCGGCCGAAGCGCCTTCGTCAATAATTCAAACTCTTCCACGTGAATCGAAAGCTCACCAACGTTCGTTTTAAAGAGCTTCCCTTTTACACCGACGATGTCACCGAGGTCTGAAGACTTGAATAAGTCAAACGGCTCATCCCCGACATCATTTTTACGAACGTAAATTTGAATTTGACCTGTCACATCTTGAATGTGGGCAAAGAAAACCTTCCCTTTCCCACGTTTCGTCATGATGCGTCCAGCCAATGTGACTTCTACATCTTGTTCAGCCAAAGCCTCTTTTTCAATTGATTCATACTGCTCATGTAATTCACCTGCGTGTGCAGAACGATCAAAGCGGTGACCGAACGGGTCGAGACCGCGCTCACGCATATCGGTCATCTTCTCAAAACGAACCTGCATTTGATCATTCATTTCTAACTCGTGGCTCACTATTCCATTCACTCCTCTATCCATATTGGGTTTCTCTCTAACAAAAAACTGTCGACCCGATGGCCAACAGCACAGCCGAAGCCGTTCATTCGTTGTGGTGCACTTTTTCGCCAAACAAGCTTACCATAAATTAGTTCTTTTCACTAGTTCACACTTCTGACAGTTGTCGTTCGAGTTGGTCCACAAATCCATAAAGGACCGCCGCGAACGCCTCGCGCGATTCCGTTTCATTGATTTGTTTGCGAATCGGACCACTGCCTTTCAACCCTTTCAAATACCAAGCCGCGTGTTGACGCATTTCGCGTACGGCTGTCAGCTCACCTTTGATTGCACTCAACCGGTCGAGATGAAGCATGCAGATATCGATTTTCTCACGCGCCTCTGGTTCCGGAGGGAGCTCCCCTGTTTCGAGGTACTGGACCGTTTGATAGAGCATCCACGGATTCCCGAGTGCAGCGCGTCCAATCATGACGGCATCCACACCATATTGGTCAATCACACGTTTCGCATCCTGCGGGGTCGCGATATCCCCGTTTCCGATAATCGGGACGGTCGCTACTTTCTTCGCCTCGCCAATCCAATCCCAATTCGCGGTTCCTTCATATTGTTGGGCACGCGTACGTCCATGAATGGCAATCGCTGCTGCTCCACCCGTCTGAGCCGCCTTAACATTATCCAAAATAAAGATGTGCTCGTCATCCCAACCGAGTCGCATTTTCACCGTGACCGGTTTTTCGACGACATTCGTGACGGCATTCACCATCTCATACACTTTATCCGGGTCGAGTAACCACTTCGCCCCTGCGTCACACTTCGTCACTTTCGGTACGGGACAACCCATGTTGATATCAATGATATCCGCATTGGTGTTTTGATCGACGTACTGTGCCGCTCTGACGAGTGTATCTTTCGAACCGCCAAAGATTTGTAAACTGAGCGGTTTCTCTCGTTCATCGACGTATAGCATACGCATCGTCCGAGCGTTCTCGAGCAAGATGCCTTTATCGCTAACCATTTCGGCACAGACGAGTCCCGCTCCGAACTCTTTTGCAATCAAACGAAAAGCAGGGTTGGTCACGCCAGCCATCGGTGCGAGGACTGCACGGTTTTTAATATCTATGTTTCCAATCTTAAAGCCTGTCAAGACAACACATCCTTCATTTCACCAAATTCCTAAGCAACTGTAACCGGACGACATCTTGGCGGTCCGTCATCGGTAGCCCTTCGAGCCAGGAGGCGACCGTTTGTCCTCGAACGACGAGTTCTGGTGCGATCTCTGCTAACGGGGCGAGAACAAATGCACGTTCCTGCATGCGCGGATGCGGAACCGTTAAGTGTTCTGATTGTATATCTTCCCCATTATAAAAGAGGATGTCAAGGTCGATGGTACGCGGTCCGTTCTTAAATAGACGTTCCCGTCCTAATCGTTGTTCGATCTGTTGAAGCGTGTTGAGCAGTTCGTCCGAGGATTGATGACTCTCGACTTCGACCACCATATTAAAAAACGAAGGTTGCTCTGTATATCCGACAGGAGCCGTCTCATAGACCGACGACTGTTTCGTGACGTGGAGACCTGTTCGCTCCATCTCATCGATTGCCGCAGACAACTGTCTAGCCCGATCTCCGATATTGGCGCCTAATGCAATATAAATCATGACGTCCGTCCCCTTGTCATCTCGATTGCTACTGAATCATAGTGTCCCGGGATGGGTGGGTCCGGTTTAATTACTTTAACCGTCACACGTTGAATCAACTCACTATGCGCCAACACGGCTGTCGTGATGCGTTCTCCGAGTGTTTCTAACAAATTGACCGGTTCTCCCGTCACAATATCTTCCGTCAACTGATACAAGCCGGCATAGCTGACCCCATTGTTTAAGTCATCCGAACGTCCCGCAGGCGCGAGGTCCAGTTCACACATTAAATCCACGTGAAACCGTTGACCGAGACGGTTTTCTTCTTCAAACACCCCATGATAACCGTAAAAACGCATCCCGTTCACAAATATTTTATCCATGTCTATCCCCTCCAATCATCGCATCCATCATCTTCGCCGCACGGGCGTTCGCTTTGACGTCGTGCACACGCACCCAATCGCACCCTTTCATGATTCCGAGACACGTTGTCGCAATCGTTCCTTCGAGACGCTCCTCTGTTGGTAAATCGAGCGTATGACCGATAAACGACTTACGCGACGTGCCGAGCAGAACCGGATACCCAAGACGTGTGATCACGTCAAGATGATTCATGAGTTCGAGGTTTTGCGTCACGTCTTTCGCAAATCCGATGCCCGGATCTAGCCAAATGTGCTCATCCTTTACGCCTGCTGCATGCGCAATCTCGATTGATTCCTGTAGATCGCTGACCACATCTTCGATGAAATGACGATAGTCCCGATTTGTTCGGTTGTGCATCAAAATGATTGAAACTCCATATTCGAAAGCGACACGTGCCATCGAGCGGTCTCCCCATTTCGAACCCCATACGTCATTGATAATCGTCGCACCGGCCTCGATTGCCGCTCTCGCCACCATCGGCTTATACGTATCAATCGAAATCGGAACATCGATTTCTTTTGTCAGTCGACGGATGATCGGGACGACACGTTCAATCTCTTCTTCTTCGGAAACAAGTACCGCGCCAGGTCTCGTTGATTCTCCACCGACATCAATCGCATCGGCACCTTCTTGTACGAGTTGTTTCGCATGTCGTACAGCCTCCTCGATTGCCGTATACCGTCCCCCATCCGAAAACGAGTCCGGGGTCACATTTAAAATACCCATGACCTTCGTCATGCTTCCGCCTCCTAATCAATTGAGCGAACGAGTTTCGCCCACACTTCGTTAAATCGTACCCCGTCTTTACCGGGGTATCTCAGATTTCCATAATGCGTCACCGGAGCGACTTGTTGGATTGAATTCGTCATCCAAATCTCTTTCGCTGCAGTCAATTCTTCAAATGTCACGGGTTGTTCGATTACAGAGAGATGTTTCATCACCCATTGTCGTGTCACACCTGCGAGTGCTCCGCTCGATAGCGGAGTCGTGTATAACATATCATCTGGACCGACCCAAAAGATGTTCGACACGAGCCCTTCCACCACATGTCCATGTTCGTCCGCAAATAGTCCTTCAGCGCCTTGGTCTTGTAAGGTCCGTTTTCCAAGGATATTGTTCATATAATGATGTGACTTTAATCGAAAAGCCGCTTCAGGACGACTTCTCGGAAACGGGATCGGTTCGACCCGTTTCTCCTGTGGTACAACTTCTGAGGATAGCGGTTTGACGATCATGGTGACGTTCGGTGTCTCATAACGACCCGCGTAGAGACCGAGGGGCGCAACTCCTGCCGACACGTTCAAGCGGATATAAAGGTCGGGTGCATCGTTTTGACGGCACAGTTGCTGAATCGCCGTCCCGATTTCTTCCTTCGTGTATGGAAAATCGATCCACAGCTCATCGAGACTCTTCATCAAGCGCTCCCAGTGGGCATCGAACAGGAAAGGAACGAATTCATATGTACGGAACGTCTCAAACAAGCCCATTCCATACAAGAAGCCGTGATCTTCAACCGGAATCAACACCTTCTCTCGTTCGACTAACTCTCCGTTATGCCAATACCACATGACGATACTCCTCGATAAAGTTTCGAATCATTTCCATCCCGTGCTCAGTCAAAATCGCTTCAGGGTGATATTGCACCCCTTCGATCGGAAGCGTTCGGTGACGAAGTGCCATGATTTCTCCAGTCTCCGTCTCGGCAGTGACCACTAGACATTCTGGTAGAGACGAACGCTCCACGGTCAACGAATGATAACGGGTCACGACCGACTGTTGCGGAATCTTCTTGAAAATCGATTTTCCGTCATGTTGAATCTTCGACGTTTTTCCATGCATGAGCCGCTCAGCATGGACGACTTCTCCACCAAACGCTTGCGCAATCGCCTGATGTCCGAGGCAAACCCCTAAAATCGGGATACGCCCCGCAAACGCTTGGATTGCCTCAACGCTAATTCCCGCCTCATTCGGAGTGCAAGGTCCCGGCGAAATGACAAGATAACTCGGGGCAAGCGCCTCAATCTCTTGAATCGTGACTTCATCGTTTCGATACACGACTAGTTCTTGACCGAGTTCACCGAAATATTGCACCAAGTTATACGTAAATGAGTCATAGTTGTCGATTAATACAATCATGTCGTTTCCTCCGTCATGTGTTTCGCCGCCCATAGCGCCTTCGCTTTGGACAGGGATTCTTCATATTCCGAGACCGGATCCGAATCGATCACAATACCTGCTCCCGCTTGAACGTATGCGATTCCGTCTTTTACGACCATCGTCCGAATCGTGATATTGAAGACGAGGTCGTCATCCCAACTTAACCAACCATATGAGCCAGTGTAGAGTCCCCGGCGAACTGGTTCGAGTTCTTCGATGATTTCCATCGTCCGAATTTTCGGTGCGCCGGTAATGGTACCGCCTGGGAACATCGCTGCCAGTGCTTCGGCTCCTGATACTTCATCCCGAATCGAACCTCGTACGTTCGATACGATATGTTGTACGTGTGAGTACTTCTCAATCACCATCAACTCATCAACATGAACGCTGCCATATGCCGCCACCTTGCCGAGGTCGTTCCGTTCAAGATCGACGAGCATGACGTGTTCGGCCCGCTCTTTCTCGTTTTCAAGCAATGTGTTCGCCAACTCCAAGTCTTCCACATCATCTTTGCCACGTGGACGCGTACCCGCGATCGGGCGTGTCGAAATGTCGGTTCCGTGTTTTTCAAGCAACAGCTCTGGTGAAGCGGAGACCATCGTTAAAGCGTCATCCACGAAATAGCCCATATAAGGAGATGGATTCATTTGACGCAACGTATCATATACTCGACGCGGGTCAGCGAGAAGCGGTTCGGACTGACGAACGCTCAAGTTCACTTGGAACACATCCCCTTCTACGATATAGGACTGAATCCGTTTGACCGCTTCAACAAACTCTTCCTGGGACATGGAGCGCGATCGTTCTATCGGTGACTGCCCTGTCGGCTTGAACGCGTAATGCGACTCGACGTTCCACATGGCCGCCAATCGGTCCGCCTTACGTTCTGCACCTTCCTCCGCCGTCACCATCAAGTACAGGGTCGAATCCACTTCATCGAACACCGCCACCTCGTCAAATAGAAGAAACGAGACGTCTGGTGTCGACAAATCATCCTCCGCTTGCTGAGGGAGACGTTCAATCGTCCGGGCCACATCATAACTGACATACCCGATCATGCCACCAAAGAAAGGAGGAGCCCCTTCCGGACGCTCGGCCTCAAATCGCTTCCGTACCTCACTGACGAGCTCAAGCGGCTTTCCGTATAGCGTTTCTGTCGTATCTCCCACTTGCAAGAGTCCGACACCGTCTTTTACATGAAAGCGACCGAACGGCTCGATTCCCGCAATCGTATACCGTCCCGCTCTCCCACTCTCTAACCATGCATGATACGGTTGATCCGCCGTCAACGTCATGTATGCCTCATACACCTTCTCTTTCGTCATCCGCTTTGTTCTGAACGCAGTCGATCTCACATGTCATTCCTCCGTCTATTCATTCATGCCTTTTATTGTACACAAGAAAAGGCAGCAATCGAAAGAGAATGTCTCTCGATTACTGCCTGAAATGTTATACGCGACTCTCGTTTGACTCTTCATCAAACTGATAGAGCGGCGTGCTCAAGTAACGTTCACCGTTTGAGGGGATAATCGCCAATACATTTTTCCCTTTACCAAGGCGTTTCGCTGTATCAAGCGCTGCCGCAATGGCAGCTCCTGAAGAGATACCACCGAGGACACCGTTCGTACGTGCCGCCTGACGAGCATATTCGAACGCTTGCTCTGTCGTGATTTGAAGAACCCCTTCATAAATCTCCGTGTCGAGGATGGATGGAACGAATCCAGCCCCAATCCCTTGAATCTTATGAGGTCCCGGTTTCCCGCCTGATAAGACAGGTGAATCGACCGGTTCAACGGCGAGAATTTTTACGTCCGGGTACTTCGCCTTCACGACTTTACCTGCGCCGGTGATGGTACCGCCCGTCCCGACTCCGGCAATCAAAGCGTCGACTGAAAGTCCTGATTCTTCAAACGCCTCTACAATCTCAGGTCCCGTCGTCATTTCATGGACGTTCGGGTTAGCTGCATTATTGAATTGTTGCGGGAGGAAGTAGCCATGTTTCTCTGCTTCTTCAGTAGCGCGACGAATCGCTCCACCCATCCCTTCAGGTCCTGGTGTCAAAATTAATTCGGCCCCGTATCCACGAAGGAGGTTTCGGCGTTCCATGCTCATCGTTTCAGGCATGACTAGAATGGCTTTATATCCTTTTGCGGCACTGACCATCGCGAGACCGATGCCCGTGTTTCCGCTAGTTGGCTCGATGATTGTATCACCTGGCTTCAAGATGCCGTCTTTTTCAGCCGCTTCGATCATGGCGAGGGCGATCCGGTCTTTGACGCTTGATCCCGGGTTCATATATTCGAGCTTCAGATACACGTTGGCATCCTCTGGTCCAGTCATTCCGTTCAATTTCACAATCGGAGTCTTTCCAATCAAGTCTGTTACTGAGTTTACGATACGCATTGCATTTCCTCCTTCATAATTCCGACTATTCCGATATTGTTATCATACCCTATCGAATTGAAAATATGCAATTTGGAACGTTGCCTACGCCTGTGCCTGTACTTTCATCGTCTCTAACTGTTCCGCTGAGAAATGATACTTTTCGCCACAGAAATGGCATACGGCTTCAGCTCCGCCATCTTCTTCAATCATCTGACGAATCTCTTCTTTTCCGAGACCGATAATGGCGCTTTCCATTCGTTCACGGCTGCATGTGCAGTTGAACTGAATCGGGTTCGTGTCGAGGACATCGAGGCTATCGCCAAGGAGTAATTGAAGCATTTCTTCTGGCGTTTTTTCTTCACCAATCAAAACCGATACGGGCGGGAACGTCTGAAGTGCTTTTTCGAGCGCTTGTACCGTCTCTTCAGAAGCGTTCGGGAGCAACTGGACGATGATTCCACCTGCAGCAAGAATCGATTCATCTTCCGGTAAGACGAGGACACCCGCCCCGACGACTGACGGTACTTGCTCAGATGTGGCGAAGTAGTACGTGAAGTCTTCACTGATTTCGCCCGTTTGAATCTCTGAAGAACCGCCGACATAGTCTTTCAATCCTAAGTCTTTAATGACAGAAATGGTTCCTTTTCCGACGGCTTCGCCGACTTTCAATTTCGTCAACCCTTGTTCGTTGACGAATGTACCGCCATCGACACGCGGGTACGACACATATCCACGAACATCTCCCGCTGTATCCGCGTCCACGATGATTTTCCCGATTGGACCATCACCTTCTACTTTAAGCGTGACACGCGCTGCACCTTTTTGCATCGCTCCAATCATCGAGCCGATCGTCATCGTCCGTCCGAGGGCAGCTGAAGCAACTGGTGTCGTTTGATGACGAAGTTGCGTCTCATATACCGTTTTTGTCGTGCGTGCGGCAAAGGCACGAACCTCTCCGTTAAAACCGAGGGCACGAACGAGATAGTCATCCTTCATCTGGTCGAGTAATGCTTGTTGTTCTGTATGAATCATATGATTTAACTCCTTTAGTTTACTTTTGATTGCGCTCGTAAATGAGACGGAGGCCTTCGAGTGTCAGGAACGAATCCACATGGTCGATTGTCTCTGCATGTTCACTGATCAATCGCGCCAGCCCTCCCGTTGCAATGACAGTCGCTTCACCGACTTCACGCTTCATCCGGTTCACGATACCGTCCACTTGGGCCACATATCCATAATATGTCCCCGATTGCATCGCTTGAATCGTGTTCTTCCCGATGACTGTCGGCGGGGTCGCCAATTCAATCCGAGGTAGTTTCGCGGCACGCTGATAGAGTGCCTCCACTGAGATCATGATACCTGGTGAGATGATTCCGCCATGGTAACGACGTTTCTCATCGATGTAACAATACGTGGTTGCCGTTCCAAAATCAACAATTATGAGCGGACCGTCATACTTGGCGATTCCAGCCACCGCGTTAACGATTCGGTCGGCCCCGACTTCGCGAGGATTCTCGACGTGAATGTCCAACCCTGTCTTCACACCTGGTCCCACAACGATTGGACGTACATTGAAGTATCGTTGCGACATTTGTTCAAGTGGGAAAATAACAGGAGGTACGACAGAAGATAAGATCACTCCCTCGACCTGGTCGAACGAGACGTTCGAATGATCGAATAGCGATTTCACCAGCATGCCGTACTCGTCGGTCGTTTTTGTACGATCCGTTGAGATGCGCCAATGGTGTACGAGATGATCTCCATCGTACATCCCGAGAACAATATTTGTATTTCCAACATCAATCACTAAAATCATGATATAGTTCCTCACTTTGTTGTCAATTGCAGTTCGCTCGAATTATAACACGAAAAAAGACGAATGCCTCGTCAAGGGCATTCGTCTTTTTCATTAACGTGATTCGTTATTCGGACGTTCTGTCGGTGTCGCTTCTGGCTTATCGCCTTCAGGTACGACATCCGGCTGGCTGTCTTGGACAACTTCAGGTTGATCGACGACTTGACCGTGTTGAACGGCTGCATCATCTTTCTTCGCTGCGTCATCCGCATCCGTCGATCCATCCACGTCCTCTTCCGGCTCATGCGGAAGATACTCGCGTGTCTTGATCAAATGACGAATCTGTTTCGAGTCGAGCGTCTCGACATCAAGCAGCGTCTTTGCAACGAGTTCGAGATCTTCGCGACGATCTGTCAAAATCTGCTTCGCTTTCGCGTAACAGCGATTGATGATGTCTCGAATCTCCAAATCGATTTCTTGCGCAATCGCATCCGAGTAGTTCTGCTCGGTCTGGAAATCGCGACCAAGGAAGACTTGTCCGCCATGGTTTGAACCGAGCTGGAGCGGTCCGAGTTTATCGCTCATCCCGTAATCCATGACCATCTTACGTGCGATACCAGTAGCGCGCTGGAAGTCATTGCTCGCTCCGGTCGACACTTCTCCAAAGATGACATCTTCGGCGACGCGACCACCAAGAAGACCGACAATCTTGTCTTCGAGTTCAGGTTTTGTCATGAAGTAACGATCTTCTTTCGGAAGCATGACGACATATCCGCCCGCGTTTCCGCGTGGAACGATTGTCACTTTGTGTACTTCATCCGCATTCTCAAGCTCGAGACCGATGATTGTGTGACCTGCTTCGTGATATGCAACAATGTTGCGCTCTTTTTCAGAGATGATGCGACTCTTCTTCGAAGGACCTGCGATAACACGGTCAATCGCTTCTTCCACATCGACAACTGAAACAGCTGTACGGTTCGAACGTGCCGCAACGAGTGCCGCTTCGTTCAAGAGGTTCTCTAAGTCTGCCCCAGAGAAACCAGGCGTACGTTGTGCAATCGACTTCAAGTCCACCGTCGAATCGAGTGGCTTGTTACGTGCATGGACTTTCAATACTTCTTCGCGCCCTTTGACATCCGGACGATCGACCGTAATTTGACGGTCAAAACGACCTGGACGAAGGAGGGCCGGGTCAAGGATATCTGGACGGTTTGTCGCCGCAACCATGATGATTCCTTCGTTATCACTGAATCCATCCATCTCAACAAGAAGTTGGTTCAGTGTTTGTTCACGCTCATCGTGTCCACCACCGAGACCGGCACCACGCTGGCGACCGACCGCATCAATTTCATCGATGAAGATGATACATGGCGCATTCTTTTTCGCGTTTTCGAACAAGTCACGAACACGTGACGCCCCGACCCCGACAAACATCTCAACGAAGTCCGAACCTGAGATCGAGAAGAACGGAACACCGGCTTCACCGGCTACCGCACGAGCCAAGAGTGTTTTACCTGTCCCTGGAGGACCTACGAGTAAGACCCCTTTTGGAATACGTGCGCCGAGTTTCGAGAATTTGCGAGGATCTTTCAAGAATTCAACGACTTCGATGAGTTCTTGCTTCTCTTCGTCCGCCCCAGCCACATCTTTGAATGTGACGCGACGTTTCTCTTGGTCGTATAGTTTCGCCTTCGATTTCCCGAAGTTCATCACACGACCACCACCGCCACCACCTTGCGCTTGGTTCAACAAGAAGAAGAACAAGATGAAGATGATAATGAATGGTAAAATCGCGAAGACGATGCTGAACCAGCTACTGTTGGATTCAGCCTCCTCGATTTGAATATCCGTATTCGCTCGAAGCTGCGTTAATACATCCGCATATTCCGCTTCGTTCGCTGGAATGTTTGTTTCATAACGTTGGTCTTCATCTCCTGTAAGATCGCCTGTAATCGAGATAGCCCCCGGGATTTCTTGTACGGTTGCCGTCTCAATCCGATCATCTTCCACATATTCTAGGAATTTCGAATACGAGAGCGTTTCACTCTGACTATTCGGATTCTGCAAATATTGAAGGAACAAGATCAAGGCTAGGAAAATCACACCAAAAACCAATGTGTTTTTCACTGCACGATTCATTCTCTGCCTCCTATTCCGAGAAACGATGTTCTCGCCCATTCAGTATATGCCTATACTTTGGGGATTTCCTTTATCTTACCACGTCACATTTTCAAAAGAAAAACGTTAGCCCCCGTAAACGCTCGGTTTGAGCACACCGACATAAGGAAGGTTACGATATTTCTCTTCATAATCAAGACCGTAGCCGACAACGAATTCGTGTGGAATCACGAAACCACTATAGTCTGCTGATAAACCATTTTTACGGCCAGTCGGCTTATCGAGAAGCGTGACAATCTTCACAGACTTCGCTTTACGGTATTTAAGAAGATCGACGAGGTAACCAAGCGTCAATCCACTATCAATAATATCTTCTACAATCAAGATGTCGCGTCCTTCTACAGATGTATTTAAATCTTTCTCGATTTTCACTTCACCTGTCGAAGAAGTTCCTCCATGATACGTCGACACGTCCATGAAATCCATCTCTAAATGGATATCCATTTCTTTGACGAGGTCCGACATGAATGGCATCGCGCCTTTCAATACACATACGAGAAGCGGGAACTCTTCTTTATAGTCTTCGCTCAATGTTCCAGCGAGTTCTTTCACCTTTTCTTGAATCTCTTCACGTGAGATTAAAATTTTCTCCATATCGTTCATTAATGACATCTTGAAATCCTCCTCTTTCTGTTTCGACACAATCATCATTTTACCATTAATCGTAGGCAAATCGCATCCGACTTGTCTAGAAATTCTGAAACTCTTACCCCAACAATCGCGAGAATTCGTCCCGAGGCGTCCTCAAGCAACGGGAGCGTCGGTCGAATGGTTCGCTCAACCTTTTCATCGATTAGGATGCGGGATACTTTTTTTGTCCCCACGTTCAACTGCATTCGATCTCCAGGTGCGAGCGAACGAATTGTCAGCGGATAAGTGATTTCCTTTAGCGGAATACCTTCTCGTCCTTCTTCGATGGACAACGAAACCGTACGCTTTCCAAATTGAACGACGGCCGGTAACGACTCGACCTGAACGGGGTGAAGTGATGCTTCTGTCGAACGTTGTACAAGATTAAGTACCCTCTTCTGCTTCATCATGAACCACTCACCTGACAGGTGATAGGTTCCGGTGTCCTTTTGACTCATGCTTAACTTTTCGACCGCCTCACCGACCTCTACCCCATAGCGACGGGACAGCAAGCGAGCGACCGTATACCGCTCAAGTGAGGATAAGCGATTAAACTCATCAAGTTTCACATGAAACGCTTTCATTTCAAGATCCACATTTTCTTCAATCCATCGCCCACATGACTGGTAACGCATGTCCCATTCAGCGTATGCCTGTTTCGCCGTATCGTATACATCGTCAACGACTGTCGGCCACAGTTGTTTCAGCCTCGGGATGATTTCGTGACGGATCCGATTCCGTAAATAGGTCACTTCCTGATTGGTGGCATCTTCCCTCCAGGCAAGTTCGTTTTTCCGAGCATACTCGATGAGTTGCACCTTTGTTTCTCTTAATAAAGGACGGATCAACGTCCCACGCCCGAACGTTCTTCTCTCGGGAATTCCTTTCACTTCGATTACGTTTCGGTGAAGTTGAATGAGAACCGTCTCCAACACATCATCCGCATGATGAGCCGTGGCCAGTGTATCGTATCCATGTTCATTCATGACGTCTTCAAAAAAGCGGTAGCGGGCCTTACGGTAATGAGCCTGTGATGCTCCTTCTTGAAAATGGAGACGCGTCCCATGAAACGCGACTTGGTAGGATGCCGCTACGTGTGCGACGAACGTGTACTCTTCATCTGATGCTTCTCGTAAACCGTGATGGACGTGCGCCACCGCCACATCCCATCCTTGCTTGACGAGACGGTCCAATAAGACAATGGAATCGACTCCACCCGACACAGCGACGAGTACCTTTTTCATGAATTCCCTCCTTGATATAACAAAAGAAGCCATCTCGATTGAGATGGCTTCTTTACGCTTAGGTTAAGTGACCCGTACGGGATTCGAACCCGTGTTACCGCCGTGAAAGGGCGGTGTCTTAACCGCTTGACCAACGGGCCTAAATAAAATGGTAGCGGCGGAGGGAGTCGAACCCACGACCTCACGGGTATGAACCGTACGCTCTAGCCAGCTGAGCTACACCGCCATGTTATTGTTGTGTCCTAAGCACATTTTCTATAATAACCAGTCACCATTCGAGTGTCAATTCTTTTTTTATATTTTTTTAAGAAAAAAATCGTGTATAGTGTCGTCTTCCCCACTATACACGATTTTGTATCGTATTTACATCATGCTTCTGATGCGACTTGACGATATTTTTTCTTCCATGCGATCCGGAAGTACGCCCATAGTAATGCAAAACATCCGGCAGCCACAAACACTAAATAGGTTGTCGCCGTCTGCAAGTACTGCGCACCATCTGCCGATAGAATTTCTTTATATCCGGCAACCGTATACGTCATTGGAAGCAAGGCATTGAATGGTTGCAATGCTCTTGGAATCAATTCAAGCGGGAACGTCCCGGCTGACGTCGTCAATTGTAAAATCAACAAGACGATCGCCACGAAACGTCCAGGGTTTCCGAGTGTTGTCACGAGCAACTGTACGATAAAGAGGAACGTGATGCTCGTCAACCAGCTGAAACCGAAGAATTTCAATGGTTCGCTCACTTCAAGACCGAGCAGTTGCACCATAGCCACATCGAGAATCAAGGCTTGCAAGAATCCGACGACCATGAGGACACCAGATTTCGACAATACCCACGATAGACTACGTTTCGGGCGCCCTGCTGGATCGTATAATGGATAAACGATCGAGAGAAGGAGTGCCCCAACGAAAAGTCCGAGTGACATAAAGTACGGAGCAAATCCAGTACCGTAGTTTGGCACCTCGTGAATCGAGTTGTCGACGAGCGACACTGGACCGGCCATCATCTCGACGTTGTCATCTGTTAGACCGATGTCTGCGTCTTTCGCACCTTTTACCAAGGCGTCACGAAGTTCATCGCTACCTGATGCGAGCTCTTTCATTCCGTCAGCGAGTTCACCGCTACCGTCTGAAAGTTCTTGTCCACCATTCGCGAGCTGATTCGCGCCATCCGTTAGCTTGCTCGTTCCGGCTCCGGCACCCTTCGCACCTTCGGCCAGTTCACGGCTTCCTGACTGCAGCTTTTGACCACCGTCCGCTAATTGATTCGCACCATTCACCAATTCATTCGTACCGGTGCTTGCGCTCTTCGCTCCATCCGCAAGCTTTTCGCTACCCTCAGACAACTGTCCAGTCGCGTCTACAAGCTTGTCACTTCCAGCGGCGAGCTCAGTTGTCCCATCTTGAAGTTGTGTCGCGCCTTGATTGAGCTTCGCACTCGCTGACACAAGTTCTTGGGAACGATCGGCCGCCGTTTGTGTACCTTGCTCGATTTGACTTGAACCACTTGCCAATGCGTTCGCACCTTCGGCCAATTTCGTTTGACCGGTACTCAATTCAGAAAGTCCAGTCGATAGTTTGTCTGCACCTGTACCTGCCTGATCAAGACCTGCGCCAAGTGCGACCTGTCCTTCTTTCACTTTTGTCGCGCCAGCGGATAGTTGATCAAACCCGGCCGCCGTCTCTTGCTTCCCTTCGCTCAGTTGTGCCGCAATGGCTTGAAGCATTTCAGGTGATGCCGATTGACCCGACTCAGCGAGCGCTGTCAATTGTCCAATCAACTCATCTTGTTTCGCAGTCAATTCAGACTTCATTTGTCCGATTCCATTGACCACGTCTGTTTGACCCGCAACAAGTGCCGCGTTTCCGTCCTTCGCCTGAGTCAACGCTCCTGAGAGTTTTGTGGCACCATCCTGTAATGCAGATGCCCCCTCTTTCGAGCGCTCGATGCCGGCAGTAAGGTCTTGAACACCTTGGTTCAACGTCTTCGCACCTGTGTGCAGCTCATCTAGTTTAGATGCGAACGCTCCTGTTCCGTCAACGAGTTGGCTCGTCCCGCCTTGTAAGGCAGAAGCGCCCTCGCTGACACGATGGACCCCGTCCGAAAGTGAGGCTGAGCCCTCGTATACTTGTTGACTGCCATCCGCGAGTGCAGATGAGCCATCGGCCAATTGCGAAACACCATCACGTAATTGACTTGCTCCATTCGCCAGTTCCCGTTGTTTCGAAGCGAGAAGCTTCGTCCCATCCGCGAGTTCTGATGAACCATCGGCCAACTGAGTCATCCCATCGTTTAATTGGCTTGCTCCATCCGCGAGCTCACGTTGTTTCGAAGCGAGAAGCTTCGTCCCGTCCGCCAACTTGACGGCACCGTCTTTTGCTGACGTTGAGCCGTCCGCAAGTGTCGCTGCACCATCTGCGGCCTCACCAAGTCCGTCTGCCACATCATTCAATCCGTCTTTCAACGCACTGACATACTGTTTCGAGACTTCGGTCGACAGTTCCGCTTTGACTTGTTCCATCGCGGAACCACCAATTTGTGCGGCTAAGAAGTTATACGATTCATTTGCGATATACTTCAGTTCGAGTTGCTCCGGATGTTCATCTAAAGCAGTCGTCGCTTTTTCTGAAAAGTTTTCTGGAATCTCGATCGCCATGTAGTAGTCATGGTCTTTCAGTCCAGATTCCGCTTCTTTCTTCGTCGTTTCGACGAACTCGAACGCCTCCGAATCCAGCAGCTTATCAATGAGGTCATCTCCAATTGCAAGCGACTCCCCTTCAAACGTTGCCCCTTTGTCTTCATTGACGATGGCGACCGGCAAATCTTTCATCTGTCCATACGGATCCCAAAAAGCCCATAAGAACATACCGGCGTACATTAACGGTACGAGTGCGACCGCAAGAATCGGAACCAACACACGTGGGTTCTTGAAGATACTTCGCCACTCCGCCGTCCACAGTTTCCATCCATTCATTTTTCTCTCCACCTTCACTTATAAAACATAACTATTTTTTCATGTTCCCTATTTTGCTCCCTTCCTCGAAAAAAAGCAACTCTTTTAGTTATTTTTTATAATTTTTTTAAACAGAAAAAAAGCCATGAACGAAAATGTTCATGGCTCGTCTCATTACAAGACCTCTATGGTTACGAGTAGAAGCTAATTGGTATACGAAGGATTACCCGCGCTTGGCTCCGCGTCCACCGCGTTTTGAGTCTGTTTGACGTTTCAACGTCGAAAGACGCTCGTCGCTATCTTTCAAGAACTTACTCATCAATGTATCAAATGTTTCTGGTTCACGACGTTGTTCACGACGACCGCCACCACGTGGGCCGCCACCGCGTGGACCGCCGCCACCGCGTGGACCACCTTGACCTGGGCCACCTGGACGTGGGCCACGAGAGAAACGCTCACCAGCTGGACGCTCAGGACGCTCAGGACGTTCGCTTACAGGACGGTCGACTGCTTTCTTGATGGACAACCCGATTTTCCCATCATTTTCGACGTTCAACACTTTTACCGTGACTTCTTGACCGACTGTCAACACTTCGTTAATGTCTTTGACGTAAGAGTCTGCCACTTCACTGATGTGTACTAATCCTGTCTTGCCATTTGGGAGCTCGACGAACGCTCCGAAATGCGTAATCCCTGTAACCTTACCTTGTACCTTGCTTCCTACTTCAATTGACATAAAATAATGTACTCCTTTTTTGATTGATTCTTTCTAATTATACGAGTCGTTTCCCTAACGGTCAACGAACCGACTTATTCCTCTGGCGAGAAGTAGAAAATAATCTCTCCATCTTTAGAGAAAAGCAGTTCGTTTCGTGCTAAGTTCGCGATATAATCTTCATCCTGTAACCGTTCCACTTGCTCTTTCAACTCATCCTGTTCGGCCTGCTGTTCACGCAACTCCACTTTTGCTTGTGCGTAGGCTTGTTGCTGGTCCGATACGTACCCTACTTTCGAGAAGTAACTCTGTCCAATCAACACCATGACAAATAAAAACAGGAGAGAGGCTGCCGCCAAACGACGTCGAAGATGAACTCGTCGGCGATGTGTATCTTTTTCTAGCTGTTCTCTACGCTCATCTAGCGCTCGAATGCGTCGTTGTCGATCCATCGGATTACGTCCGTTCATCGCCTCATCCCCCTCCTCTTAATACATTAAGTATACTTTTTTTTATGAGTTGATACTACCGTCCATCTTCTCTTCTTTAAGTAAACGATACATTTCTTTCGCATCTTCTTTACGTGCATGTTCTGCGATTGAATCGATGACGACCGTGACGAGTTTATTTCCGAAGCGAATTTGTAACTCATCTCCGACTTTGACTTCTGTGCTCGCCTTCGCGACTTGCCCATTCAGTTGGATTCGTCCTTGGTCCGCCACTTCTTTTGCCAACGTGCGACGCTTGATTAGACGTGACACTTTTAAAAACTTATCTAGTCTCATAAACCTTTCTCCTTTGCCTCGTTCCAAAGCGCATCCATCTGTTCGAGTGTCATCTGGTGAAGGTCACCGTTCGCTTCCACATACTCGAATCGACGTTTGAACTTTCGGTTCGTCTGTTCTAATGCTTGCTCGGCATTCAGCCCAACGTATCGCGCGATGTTCACGATGGAGAACAATACGTCCCCAAGTTCCGATTCATCACTTAGGTCTTCATGCCATTCTTTTAACTCTTCTTCCAGTTTTTCGAAGGCACCGGATACGTCATCCCACTCAAATCCGACGTGAGCCGCTTTCTTTTGAAGTTGCTCCGCTCGCATCAATGAAGGTTGGTCGACGAGAACACCATCGAGTTGCGATTGTTTCTTTTCCCCTTTTTCCGTCTGTTTAATCGCATTCCAGTTTTTCACCACGTCAGAGGCATCTTCGACGGTGACATCGCCAAAGACGTGTGGATGGCGGCGCACCATCTTCTCACTGATGGAACCGATTACGTCACGAATATCGAAATAGCCCTCATCTTCTCCGATTTGAGCATGCAACATCACTTGGAGCAAGACGTCACCGAGTTCTTCGATGATGGCATCATCGTCTTCTGCATTGATTGCTTCAATCAACTCATACGCCTCTTCTAATAGGTACTTGCGAAGTGACGCATGCGTCTGTTTACGATCCCACGGGCACCCGTCTGGTCCTCGAAGCGTTGCGATGATTTGTTTGAGTGTCGCAAAATCCTTCGCCAAATACGATTCATCCACGAGCGGTGGAACGTAGAGGGTCGTCAAGTTATTCACTTCCGCCATCCGGTCCATTTCGAATAACGGAATGTGCTCAATCCGTTCTTGCGTCGTACCGGCAGCCGTCACAAGGGTGACGGGATGGTCGTCCGGATACCGTTCCATCAATTGCACTTTGACGTCACCCGCCACGAATCCATCGTACACTTGCCCGATAAGCACATGTTGGGTCACCTGTAAACGTTCAAGGTCGAGTGCGGTCGCATCGAGCAGTTGAAATCCATTGATTGGGTCGATCCGGAGCGCCTGGAACATGGCATCGAGGAAACTTTGACCACCGAGTACATGAAGGTCGGCACCGCGTTCCACCAATAGTTCGACGGTCCGTTCCGCTACGAACGGGTGGCCCGGTACGGCGTATGTGATCGCCATTTCTTCACTTTTACTCAACAACGTCTCGACAATTTGGTCATAAACTTCTTCAAACGTATCACTCGATTCATAGACCGAATCAAATGATTCGAACACGAGTCCTTCCGCTTCTAACTCTTGAACGACAGGATGTTCTTTTGTGCGCAACCAGACGAGCGGTTGTTGTTTTAAATGGCGGTACACACCGAGCGGCAATTGATTCAACTCACCAGACCCGAGTCCGACCACCGTGATTGTATAACCCATATTAGTTCTCCTTTTTCTCGAGCACATCGAGCAGTCGACTTCCGAACGGGATCAGTTCCCATTCCGCAAGTGACAGCATTCGCGTACTCCATAATCTCCATATATAAAGGACGGCACCGCTACACACCATTCCGATTAACCAACCGAACGCAGTGATTCGCGAATCGACCCACATCTGACCTAGCCAGTTTAACACGCCAATGAGGAACAACATCGGTACGAGGGCTTTCCATAGCGATTTATAATGTTTCGATCGAAATGATCCGAGCGGAATCGAACGGTCAAGCGCCCGAAAATTATAGAATGCCATCGCTAAAAATCCAATCGACGTCCCGATTGCCGCGCCTTCGATTCCGTAACTCGGGACAAGCCATGCGTTTACCATACTTTTCACTAAAATTGCGACGACCATACTTCGTGCCGCGACCCACTCTCGGTCAATCGCCTGCAAACAAGTCATACTCGCAATCGCCAAGGAGGCAGCAAACGTACTCGTCGCTAAGAAGACAAGGGCTCGCGTCCCGGACTCGTCTTCAAACAAGGCCACGTTCAAGAAAAACATGACTCCCATCAACCCGATGGTCGCTGCACCAGCAATCGCCGTCGTCACACGAATCATCGAACGGAGTCCCTGTGTCGTCTTTTGGAGATGCCCTGCCCGATAGTGACGGACGAGCGTCGGCACGTTGGCCATCCCGATGGTCGTGGTGAACAAAATGGCGAATTGCACGAGCGGATATCCTCGATCGAACACTCCTTTGCTCACCTTCGCCTCATATGTGCCACCCATCAAATTGACGATGGTGAAGGAGTCGACCAGTTGCATCCATAAAATCCCGAGTGATGCGAATCCGACCGCGAAACCCGTCGTCAACAAGAGTTTCATTCCTCTCCGAAACGTGACGCGGCGCACCCTCACAATCCGCACTCCTCGTGCGCGATAAACTAAAAAGGCAATCGCCACAAGCCCACCGATGAGCGTCGCACCATACGCATATTGACTGAGCGTATATGCATCTTTTCCGAGACGGACCCCAATCCATAATAGGGACAGCATGACCGTCACGCGGACAAAGTTCTCGAGCACTTGCGACCATGCGCTCGGTCGTAAGTCATCTCTCGATTGAAAAGCCCCGCGCAACACGGCTGACGCCGGCATGAGTAAATAACTCAAACTGATCACGCGAAGTGCAGGAGCTAGCTGCTCATCTCCAAGCCATTTCGCTAGGGTCGGGGCAAACAGCCATACCGTGACGACAAGCATGGACGAGAGTAGAAGTAAGGCGTAAAAGCTTCCCCATAAGACTTCTAACTTACGATTCGTCCCTTTCGCACCGACGCCGATTTTCGCAATGACGACCGGCATCGCATAAATGCCGAGTGACGCCACGATGGCCGCGAACGGATAGACGGTTTGATAGGCATAAAGTCCGAAGTCCCCCGCCAAGTTTTGATAGGGGACACGATAGGCGAAGCTGATCAGTTTCGATACGTAGCCGGCAAGGGCGAACAGAACGACGCCTTGCGCAAACTTACTTGGCGACCGCATCGCCCACCAACCGCTTCATCAGTTCTTCTAATACAGTATCGGCATCATTCAAGAGCTCTGTTAGCGGCATCCGACCGCTGAGTGACAGTTTCAAGGCGCCGTCTTCTTGCCCTACGCCAAGCTTACGACCAAGAGGCATCGACCACTCCATGAAGGACGGGACATCCAGAGCCGTCGTCGATTCTTTCGATAAGACAATTTCGATACGTCCTGGCGTCTGCTTGATTCGACTCACTTTTGCCAGTTCTCCATAAATACGCAGACGTGTCAATTGAATGAGCAACGCGACCGGTTCCGGGAATTCGCCAAATCGTTCAATCAGTTCATCTTGAAGGGCGAACAACGCGTTCGGCGTATCTACATATTTGAAGCGTTTGTACATCTCAATCTTCAATTCGCTATCTGACAAGTAGTCATCAGGGATATACGCATCGGCCTGGAAAGTGATCTCCGGTTTGAAGACGACTTGTTTCGCTTGTCCACGCATGCGGTCTTTCCGTTCCTCAATGGCTTCAGAGAGCATTTGTGAGTACAGATCGAAACCGACCGAATCGATGAATCCAGACTGTTGTGCACCGAGTAAGTTCCCGGCCCCACGAATCGACAAGTCGCGCATCGCAATCTTAAAACCACTGCCGAGCTCTGTGAACTCTTTGATGGCCTGAAGACGACTTTCTGCCACTTCCGTCAAGCGCTTGTCTTTCCGATACGTAAAGTACGCATAGGCGATGCGATTCGAACGTCCGACACGACCTCGGAGTTGGTAGAGCTGGGACAGTCCCATTTTGTCGGCATCGTGGACGATGAGGGTGTTGACGTTTGGAATGTCGATTCCCGTCTCGATGATTGTCGTTGAGACTAAAATATCCGCCTCGCCCTCTAGGAAGCTGATTAACTGGCTCTCGAGCTCACTTTCAGTCATACGTCCATGGGCCGTAGCAATTCGTGCATCCGGCAATAAGGCCCGGATCTCTTCCGCTTTCCGTTCGATCCCTTCGACACGGTTATAGAGGAAGAACGCCTGTCCTCCGCGAGCGAGTTCACGTTCGAGCGCTTCACGCAAGACGATGCCGTCGTATTCCATGACGTATGTTTGGACAGGATAACGATTCTCTGGCGGTGTCTCCAATACGGACAAGTCACGGATTCCGATCATCGACATATGCAATGTCCGTGGAATCGGTGTCGCCGTCAACGTGAGGACGTCGATGTTCGTCTTCAACTGTTTCAGACGCTCTTTATGTTTGACGCCGAACCGTTGTTCTTCATCGATGATGACGAGACCGAGGTTGGCGAACGTCACGTCTTTGGACAACACGCGGTGTGTCCCGACGACGATGTCAATGGTACCTTCTTTCAAACCTTTCTTCGTCGCCGTCATTTCACTCTTCGAACGGAAACGACTCATGACCGATACGTTGATCGGGAATTCGCTGAACCGCTCGAGCATCGTTTCATAATGCTGTTGGGCGAGGACGGTCGTCGGGACAAGAAAGGCCACTTGTTTACCGGCGAGTACGGCTTTGAACGCCGCCCGAATTGCCACTTCCGTTTTCCCGTATCCGACATCTCCACACAAAAGGCGATCCATCGGACGGGAGCGTTCCATATCCGCCTTGATTTCTGCAATCGAACGGACCTGGTCTTCTGTCTCGGCGTACGGGAAAGAGGATTCGAACTGACCCATTTCTTCATCGTCCGGAGGGAACGCGAAACCGACCGAGGCCTCTCGTGCCGCGTACAATTTAATGAGCTCATCAGCAATGTCTTCAACCGATTTGGCAACTTTCGATTTTACTTTCTTCCACTCGGTGCCGCCGAGTTTATAAATCTTTGGCTCTTTTCCTTCGGCACCGACATATTTTTGGACGAGATCGATTTGGTCGACCGGCACGTAGAGGGCGTCGTCCCCTGCATAGACGAGGTGCAGGTAATCCTGATGGATTCCACCGACCTCGATTGTTTTAATGCCAAGGTACTTCCCGATTCCGTGGTGCACGTGGACGACATAATCGTTCGGTTTCAGCTCTTGGTAACTCTTGATTCGTTCGGCGTTCGTCAAATTCTTCGTCTGACGTTTTCGTTTCGTCACACGCTTGAACAACTCTTCTTCCGATATGACAACGAGACGGCTCGTCGACAGTTCGAATCCCCCTTCGATTTGACCGATGATGACCGAGACACGTCTCGGTTCTAACTCTCCATCGACATTGGTGAAGGTCGAGGCGATTCCATAGTCGGAAAGAAGCGCTTCAATCTTATCTGCACGCGACTTATCCCCCGCAAGTACGACGATTCGTTGATCACCTTGCTGCCATCGTTCGACTTCCTGCTTCAATAGATGCATCTGACCGTGGAACGCCGGTAGCGGACGACAGCTCAAATGGACCGTACCGCTCTCCGGAATGCCCGAACGACGAGACGGAAGCAAGGAGAACGCGACTTGCTTCAAGTCGCGGAAGACTTTATGCATCGGGACGGCGAGCGTGTAATTGCTGACAGCCTCCCCTTTTTCGATAAGTGAGGAGAACCATTCCGCCTCTTCACGATCCTGTACGTCCGCAGCGTCCTCGATTCGTGCCACCTCATCTAAAATGAGGACGGCGTCTTTCCCAACGTAGTCAAGGAGTGTGGACGTATAGAGCAATGGCGAATACTTCCCAACTTTCTCCGGAAGGTCTCCACGCTCAAGCCGCTCGATGTCTGTCATGACTCCTTCTTCAAGGGCTTGACGGATCACTTCATTCCCAATCAACTCGACGGTTCGGTCGTACTGCTTCCGAAGCGTACCGCCCGCCTGCTTCAGCTGATTCTCCGTTGCGATGAACTCGGTCGCAGGCGTAATGCACACTTCCCCCACTACACCAAGCGAGCGTTGCGTTTCCGCGTCAAACGTGAAAATTGAGTCAATCTCGGTGTCGAACAGGTCGATTCGATATGGGCGCGCTTCTGTAAGCGGATAAACATCTAGAATACTCCCTCGTACGGAAAATTCACCAGGTGTCGTCACCGTTGCCGTTCGTTCATAGCCCATGCCCGTCAATTGTTTCGAAAAATCCGCTAAATCGAGGTCACTTCCTGGCTTCAACATGATGCGACTGTCTTGCCACGCTTCCGGACTTGGTACATAGCGTCGTAATCCACCAAGCGGCACGACAACAACGCCTCCTGTTTGGTCGAGGAGACGAGTACGGGCATCAATTCGGGCGGCTAACAGTTCCGGACTAGACGTCAGTGACAGTTCACCTGCTAGCGTCTCATCGATCGGATACAACAACGTTTTGTCCGGACCGATGAGTGATTCAAGTTGATCGAACATCTTTTGGGCTTGATACATGTTATGCGTCACGACAATAAGACGTCTCGAGGACGATTTCACGAGTCCAGCCAAGACGAGCGCTTTTGCGCTTGTCGTCAAACCCGTCACCAATTGACGGTCTACTTTTTGGAGTCGCTCTCGAATCACATTCGTTTCAGGGAGCGCCACCATAAATCTCTCTAAAGCATTCATTTGTTTTCCTCCAACTCATACGACAAAAAAGGGTACAATGACCCTTTAGTTGTATCGATTCATCAGCGCCAGCCAATCTATATCCACAAAATCAGTGGCTGCGGTTACGGCGTTGTCGAGTGTTTCATTTAATTCTGGTAACTCGTCTTTACGATAGTTCATCAACACCCAGTCGACGACTTTAATCGGGTGTGGGGGACGACCGATTCCGAGCTTCAATCGTTTAAATTCAGCCGTTCCCAAGTGTTGAATGAGAGATTTAATCCCATTATGACCACCTGCGCTCCCTTTCGGACGGAAACGAAGTTTGCCAGGCACCATATCCAAATCGTCATAAATGACTAATAAATCATCAATTTCAATTTTATAATAATCTAAAATGGGACGGACGGCTTCACCCGACAAGTTCATATACGTGAGTGGTTTGACAAGTACAACGCGTTCACCATTGATTCTTCCCGTTCCCATAAGGGCATTAAACTTCGCTTCATTCAGCGAGATGCCATGCTTTTCGGCAAGACGGTCAATTGCTAAAAAACCGACATTGTGCCGCGTCATCTCAAACTTTTTCCCGGGATTCCCAAGACCGACGATGCATTTCATATCATTTCCTCCTGAACAAAAAAGCCCAAAGGCGAATGCCTCCGGGCCTCGTTTTTTAATCGAATAGGGTACTGACCGATTTATGCTCGTGTACGCGCATAATCGCTTCCCCAAGCAAATGGGCGACCGACATTTGCTTGATCTTGCTCGAGCAAGGACGACCCGTCAAATCGATGGTATTTAAGACGACCAACTCTTTGATTGATGAATTGTCGATACGTTCCATCGCTGGACCAGAAAGGACTGGGTGTGTACAAGACGCATACACTTCTTTCGCACCCGCTTCGACGATAGCATCTGCCGCAAGTGTGATCGTTCCAGCTGTATCGATGATGTCGTCGATCAAAATCGCCGTTTTCCCTTCGACACTGCCGACGATATTCATGACTTCAGCGACGTTCGCTTTCGGACGACGCTTGTCAATGATAGCAATCGGCGCTTTCAAACGTTCTGCCAATTTACGTGCACGTGTCACGCCACCGTGGTCTGGAGAAACGACCACGATATCTTTCGCTTGAAACTCTTCTGTTTCAAAGTAAGTCGAGATGAGCGGTACACCAAGTAATTGGTCAACCGGAATATTGAAGAATCCTTGAATTTGCGCTGCATGCAAATCCATCGTGATGACGCGTGTCGCACCCGCTACTGTAAGAAGGTCAGCGACAAGTTTCGCCGTGATCGGTTCACGCGAGCGTGCTTTACGGTCTTGACGTGCGTACCCATAATACGGCATCACGATGTTGATCGTACGGACAGAAGCACGTTTGAGTGCATCGATCATGACGAGCAATTCCATGAGCGTTTCGTTTACAGGCGAGCTTGTTGATTGGATGACATACACATCATCTCCACGAACACTTTCCTCGATGTTGATATAGAGTTCACCGTCGCTGAAACGTTTGACTTGGCAATCGCTGAGCGGGACACCAATTTCTTTCGCGATTTCTTCAGCAAGCGGGCGGTTCGAGTTTAAGCTAAATAGACGAATTTCTCGTTCGTATACAGTAGACATGTTTAGGATTCTCCTCCGTTGTTTTCCATAATGATTGGCAGCAAGTTATCGTTTTGTGTAGCCTTCTTTATTCGTTTGGCGTTCGCGTGCAATCGCTAGCGCCTCTTCTGGTACATCACTCGTAATCGTCGATCCAGCAGCGACAATCGCGCCTTTCCCGACTTTTACAGGGGCAATCAAGTTGACGTTACAGCCAACGAATGCATCGTCTTCCACGACTGTCTCGAACTTGTTCTTGCCGTCATAGTTTACTGTGATTGATCCACAGCCTAAGTTGACGCGCTCACCGATTGACGCATCCCCGATATAGCTCAAGTGTGACGCTTTCGCACCGTCACCGAACGTCGATTTTTTAATCTCTACAAAGTTGCCGACGCGCGTGTTCGCACCGAGGACAGCTTGTTGACGTAAGTGAGCGAACGGTCCGACTTGAGCCGCCTCACCGATTCGGCTATCAGTCACGACAGACTGGCGTACAACGGCATGGTCTTCAATCACACTGTTGCGGATGTCCGAGTTTGGTCCGATGACACATTCTGAGCCAATCGTCGTCTTGCCAAGAATGACCGTTCCCGGATAAATGACCGTATCCGATCCGATGACCACGTCTGGTGAAATGTACGTCGATGCCGGGTCCATGAAGGTAACCCCTTCACGCATGAGACGCTCATTTGTCCGCTTGCGCATGATGGCTTCTGCTTGCGACAAGGCGACGCGGTCATTGACCCCAATCGTCTCATCAAACGTCGGTGCTGTATGCGCCGCAACCACTTCGCCCGCTTCTTTTGCGATTGAAATGACGTCAGGTAAGTAATATTCGCCCTGTGCATTGTTGTTACCGACTTGTTTGAGCGCATCGAACAACAATTCGTTATCGAATACGTACGTCCCTGTGTTGATTTCATTGATGGCAAGTTCTGCTTCTGAAGCATCTTTATGTTCCACGACTTTCGTCACATTCCCATCTTCACCACGAACGACTCGACCATATCCGGTCGCATCGTCAGCAATCGCAGTCAACACCGTGACTTTTGCTTGTTGCGCTTCGTGATGCGCGAGAAGGGCTTCTAACGTTTCTGCCGTGAGTAACGGTGTATCTCCACAGACGACAAGCGTCGCCCCTGATTTACCCGCAAGTTCTGCTTCAGCCATCTGAACAGCATGTCCTGTTCCAAGCTGCTCTTCCTGGACCGCATACTCTACCCGTGTGCCGAGCGTGTCTTGTACCGCTTCCGCCCCATGGCCAACGATTACGATTTGACGACTGACACCGATTTGGTCTAACTGATCGACAACATGTTCGACCATTGGTTTCCCTAGAACCGGATGAAGTACTTTATATAACTTCGACTTCATTCGCGTCCCTTTTCCTGCTGCCAAAATGACTGCAAAACGCTCCATGCTTGATTCGCTCCTATCTCACAACAGCTGTGATTGGTCTGTATAGTTCGGCTTTTCTGCAACTAAATCCTATTTACACCGTTTCTACTATATCGAAACCATGCCTTCGTTTCAATAGTTGTACCGTTCCTTAACCATTGAAACGCAAAAAAACAGCGGTAGGCAACCTAACCGCTGTTTTCTGTCATTCATGTGTACCGTATGACACATGTTGTGGGTCAAGGATTTCCACATCCATATTGGAATAGGTTTCCAATACAGCCGCTTCGACCTTTTGTCGCATCTCCCCGTTAATCGGATGCGCAATGTCCCGAAAAATCCCTTCTGGTGTCCGTTTGCTCGGCATGGCGACAAATAGACCGCTACTTCCTTCGATGATTCGAAGATCGTGTACAACGAATTCATGGTCAAGTGTGATTGAGGCCAACGCTTTCATTCTGCCTTCTGTCGCGACTTTGCGAATTTTTACGTCTGTGATCTGCATGTTTCGCATCCCCTTTTTCATCGTTGTCTACGCCATGGTGTGGTCTTCTGTAAGGTTCAGTTGGTTTCAAACGAACGTCATGACTCCATATTGATAACTCTATACCCTCTAATCATAAAACGAAATCAAAATTTTGCCAATCACTTTAAGAATTGTTCCACATTCCCCCGCGAAATGGTGACAAGCCCTTCATCAGGATCGACATTCGTCAATTTCATCAAGCTGACGTATTCACTCACCATCTTTTTCTCGGCCCCTTCGGCCTCCATCAAGACACCGACACCCGCAAGATTGGCTTCAAATTCATTCAAGAGGCTCATCATCCCACGAATCGTCCCGCCGGCCTTCATGAAATCATCAATCAAAAGCACATTCGCACCACGTGGCAGACTGCGACGTGCAAGCGCCATCGTACGAATCGCTTTCGATGAACCTGATACATAGTTGATGCTGACCGTCGAACCTTCTGTGACACGGCTATCTGAACGCACAATCACAAACGGAACGCCCAACTGTTCAGCGACCGCATAGGCAAGGGGAATCCCTTTCGTCGCAATCGTCATGACGACATCGACTTTCCGGTCAGCGAAGACGGACGCAAAAACCTGCCCCATCGGTTTCACTTGGCTTGGATTACCTAGTACATCTGTGAGGTAGAGATAGCCTCCTGGTAAGAGACGCTCCGGTTTTGATAGTTGCTCACAGAGCGTATCAATCATCTCCAGCGATTTTTCTTTACTCCATCCTGGGATAAACATGACACCACCGGCTGCACCAGGGACAGTGACCAGTTTTCCGATCCCATCATGGGACAACATTTCACTGACAATGACAAGGTCTTCGCTAATCGACGACTTTGCAGCTTTATAGCGACTTGAAAACATCGACAACGAGACAAGCTGATGCGGATGATCAAGTAAATAACGGGTCATATCGACGAGACGACCACTTCTACGAATTTTCATACGGATTCTCCTTCACATCTTCAATAATAAACGAATGTTCTATTGAAAATATATCACTTTCATTCGTTTTTGTTCAATGTCTTTTGCCGAGAATCCGAACGACGAACACTTCTGGGCAAAATCCTTTCAATCCATTATAGATTCGATGCGCTTTTTGCTCATGTTCGATCAGCGCAAACACGGTCGGTCCGCTTCCACTCATGAGAACACCTTCCGCTCCGCAATGACGCATCGTTTCTTTGATTTGTTTCACTTCCGGGTGAAGCTTAAGTGTCACACTCTCAAGTGAGTTACCAAGGTGTTCACAGATTCCATGGAAATCTTTTTGACGAATCGCCTCCACCATGGCCTCGGTATCAGGGTGATGCACCTCTTCCATACGCACTGCCCGATACACATCTGCCGTCGATACCCCGATTTTCGGTTTACCGAGAACGACATAGCACGGTGGCGGGGCCGGAATCATTTCTAACTGTTCACCACGACCACGGGCGATAGCTGTTCCGCCGATGACACAAAATGAGACGTCCGATCCAATCTCGGCACCGAGCTCTGCTAGCTCCTCTAACGACAAGTTCAATGAAAACAGTTCGTTCATCCCACGGAGCGTTGCCGCCGCATCACTCGAGCCACCTGCAAGGCCAGCTGCCACGGGAATCTGTTTATCGAGCACAATCTCGACCCCTTGCTGAATGTTAAAACGCTCGCGCAACAATTCTGCTGCTCGATACGCCAAATTCCGATGATCATTCGGCACATAGGCGTGTTCTGATTGAATCCGAATCTCATCCGACTCTAAAACTGTCAACTCCAAGCGATCTGCTAAGTCGACTGTCGTCATTACCATTTCTACTTCATGATAGCCGTCCGGACGCTTTCCAAGGACATCAAGTGTCAAATTAATTTTTGCCGGCGCTTTCACACTGATCGTGCGCATCACGTTCACCCTTCCCATTTGTCTCCTGTTCGCCATTGTACCGTAAACGGGCGCACAAAAAAAGAAGCAGCTGCCAATGCATCCGCCCCTCATTTATAAATCAATTACCGAATTCAATTTTAACTGTATCCGTTAGGACATCAGCGTAGCTATACGAGACACGTTCCACATTATGCAGGTCTTCATCCAATTTCACAACGAACACCGCAGGATATGTCTCAACGAGCGTTCCAAACCGAGTAACAACTTTCTTACGACCGCCGTTTGCTTTCAACGTCAATCGTTCACCAACATGCGATTCGAGTTTTTGTCTGATTTCTTGTAACGTCTTTGGCATACGCTTCACCTCACTGTTACAAGTATAGCATAATTGAATATGAAAATAAAGATTAATATTATAACGACTCGTTTTCAGGTCGTCAACTATTTTTAAGTGGTAAAATTGTGTCAGACAAACGTGCGAATTCTTCTAGGCTTAACGTCTCTCCACGACGTTTCGGATCGATTCCAGCCTCGTGAAGCGAACGTTCGAGTTCGACCTTATGTTCTTTCCCGATATAGTTTGTCAAATTGTTCAGGATGGTTTTACGGCGCTGAGCGAAGCTTGCTCGGGCCACATCAAAGAAAAATGCTTCGTCTTTCACTTGTACGGCCGGTTCTTTGCGCATCCGTAGTGTAATGACGGCCGAATCGACGTTCGGCGCTGGGATGAACACGTTTTTCGGCACGATGAAACTGACTTCTGCTTCCGCATAATACTGAATCGCAATCGATAGCGAACCGTATGCTTTCGTGCCTGGTTTTGCTCCAATCCGTTCTGCCACTTCTTTTTGAATCATCATGACGAGCGAGCGGAATTTAACGCCGCTCTCAAGCAAACGCATGATGATTGGTGTCGTGACGTAGTAAGGTAAGTTGGCGACAACCGAAATATCTTCAATACCTTCGTTTAAAAATTCTTGCTCTACGATTTCCCGTAAGTTCAGTTCCAATGCATCTCCATGGATGACTTTCACATGCGGATAAGGCGACATCGTATCATCTAAAATCGGCAAAAGACGTTGGTCGATTTCAAGCGCAACGACTTTCTTGGCACGCTTGGCCGATTGTTCGGTCAATGAGCCGATTCCGGGACCGATTTCAAGGACACCGCTCGCTTCACTCAGTTCTGCTGCTCCGACAATTTTACTCAAGATGTTCAAATCGATTAAAAAGTTTTGACCGAGCGATTTTTTGAATGAAAACCCATGTCGCTCTAAAATCGCTTTCGTTCGTTGGATTGTTGCAATGTCTTTCAACCCTGTTCCTCCTCTAATTGAGCAAGTGCCTGCTCCCACTCTTCAATCGTGACGCCAAGCGCCTCGACCCGTTTTACAAATTGTTTGGCATTCGGCTCACCGATTCGAAGCAACACCCCGAGTCGCTTCCGACGCATCGCGGCCGCTGCTCCACCGATTAAATCCGCCTCCAACACCATTTTCCGTGTGACGATTGGTTGGTCCGTTTCGACACGCGGTTCAAACACTGCTCCTAAGACACGGCGAAGTGACTCCGGACTCGCATGTTCCACACCGATTTTCCCACGCTTGTCCTTCGCCTCGGCCCGAGGCAAGTGTGCGTGCTTACATCCTTTGACGCGTTCCTCGACAATCGCCCGAATACGATCTCCTGGATAATCTGGGTCCGTCAAAATGATGACCCCGCGCTTCTCCTGAGCACGACGGATTCGTTCAATCGTCTGATCGGATACGGCAGACCCGTTCGTTTCAATCGTATCGACGTCGAACACTTCTTGAAGTCGCGCCGTGTCGTCACGCCCTTCTACGACGATAATTTCTTGTATTTTCTCACGCATTGTCTGATCCTTCTTTCTCTTCTTCCTGCTTTGGAATCACCCAGATGGTGAGTGGTTTACGACCAAACGTTACGGCCTCTTCCTTTTCATCCATCATGATATCGATTTTTTGCCCTTTGATTGCACTTCCTGTATCCAAGGCAATCGCCATACCGATACCCTCGACATATACACGGGTCCCGAGTGGAATGATGGCAGGGTCGACCGCAATGATGCGCATGCCTTCATACAAAATCGTGTCGGTTACATCATATCCGCTTCTTGTCAGCACGCGTCCGTCGTATGTTACCGTGTCTTCCGGGTTGTTCGTATAAGCGGTCGCTTCCACAAGCAATTGTTTCGCAGATGAAAAATCGAGTACGTCATCTGTTTTCGGCGGTTCGGCAATCTCGACTTCAGCTTCCGGAATGAATGGGCTCGATTCATCCGCGGTCGTTGACTCAGGCTCGGTTACCGGTTCCGTGACTTTCTTCGTTCCCACTTTGATAATCTGCGGCATCGTTTTACGCAATGTCTCGACATCTGTTTTCGTACGATTTGTAATTGTACCATTTTCCACAGTAAGTGCATACCTTGTCCGTTCAAGTCCAGGAACCCCGACCTGCACCATTTGCATCACACCTTCTTCGAGCGTATCATCCTCTTCCTCCACCACTTCAAACGGGATCAACTCACTCTCATATTGAACGACATCACGATTCGTATTGACCGTAATCGTCAATCCTTCTCGGATCGGTGTGGAAGGGGCCGGCATGACCGTATCACTTTCCGTCACATCGATGTTCTCTTGCATTAAGAGTTGCTCCACATCCGTAGCCATTGTATAAATCGTCAACGCCTCTTGACCGACAATGAGATTCACGGCCACGACCGGTTGATATCGAATCGTCATCCCATTCGTCACCGGTGTACGGACTGATGGATACACCGTATCTCCGTCTCGTACCGTGACTCCGTATCGCAGTAAGACATCCTCTACAGTCCGCTCGCGCGTCTGCACCGTCTCCGTTTGACCGTAGCCAATCTGAAGTGAGACCTCGTGTGAACGCTCAATCCGGATTAGGCGGTCGTCTGGTACATCTTCACTGAGCGCCGGTGTGACATAATCTGATTCATCTAGTGTGATATTTAACTCTTCGAGCACCTCGAGAACCGAGTCGGCTCGTGTCTCATGCTCGATCACTACACCGTCATCGACGATTCGAATCGATTCAGGTTGTAACATCACGTACGCCACAGAAGCCGTCGCAATAATACCGATACTCGCTAATACACGCTTGATCATGGGAGTCGGAACAACTTCTTCGCGTTGACTGTCGTAGCAGCAGCGAGTTCATCGTAAGGCATATCGCGAAGAGTGGCGATTTCTTCGGCTACATATTTGACGTACGCTGGTTCATTTCGTTTTCCACGGAACGGTGTTGGGGTCAAGTACGGGCAGTCCGTCTCGACAAGCAGACGATCCAGTGGCACTTCTTGCGCCACCGCCTTCGGAACTTTCGCATTTTTGAACGTGACCGGTCCTCCTAACGAAATATAGAAGTTCAAGTCTAGGCACCGAGGCAAAAGTTCGACGGACATGCTGTAACTATGGAACACACCGCCGACTTCTTCAGCATGCTCTTCTTCTAAAATATCAAGGACATCTGCCGTTGCTTCTCGGTTATGAATGACAATTGGCATATTCGTTCGCTTGGCAATGGCGATCTGTTGACGGAAGAGGCGCTGTTGCACGTCTTTCGGTGATTTGTCCCAATGATAATCGAGACCGATTTCACCGAGTGCCATGACTTTCGGATGACTCATGAGTGTTTCGATTCGTGCTAAATCCGCATCCGTACAGTCAATCGCATCGACAGGATGCCATCCGACAATGGCATAAATATCTTCATGCGTTTCTGCCAGTTCAATGGCCCGATCGATGGTCGGTGTATCAAATCCAACGACGAGTAGCGGAGAAACGCCCGCTTCTCTCGCTCGCTCAATCGTCTCCTCCACGTCTTCACTGAACTGTTCCGCATTGATGTGCGTATGTGTATCAATTAACATCTTGTTTCCTCCTTAGAAAAAGAGAGGGAGACCGCGGTCTCCCCCATTCCATTATTTGACGATGGCACCGTTCGGCATCTGGTCTGAGACCGTCGCGAGCTCTAGTTTCCCGTCACGATCTGCCGCTAGAATCATCCCTTGCGAGAGTTCTCCACGGAGCTTGACTGGTTTCAAGTTTGCGACAACGATGACTTTCTTGCCAACCAAATCTTCAGGGGCATACCATTCAGCGATACCAGACACGATTTGACGCGTCTCTTTCCCAAGGTCGACTTGAAGTTTCAACAGTTTCTTCGCTTTTTTAATCTTATCGGCTTCGACGATTTGACCGACACGGAATTCGACTTGGTCGAAGACATCAATCGTGATTTCAGGACGAATGTCTTCGTCAGCTTCTTCTACTGATGCCGTCTCCGTCTCTTCAATCCGTGCTTTAGACGCCTGACGCATCATTTCTTGGATTGCATCGACTTCTTCTTTCACGTCACGACGTGGGAAAATCGGTGTCCCGTCCGTCACGACCGCATTGCTAAAGTCTGCGAATGTATCCAACGCCTCCCATGACATGTCCTCTCCCTCGAGTCCGAGCTGACGGAACATCTCTTTTGGAGCGCGCGTCATGAATGGTTGAATCATGATGGCAACATGACGAAGTACGCCCGCAAGATGTGTCATGACAGAAGCCAGCTCCTCGCGCTTCGACTCCTCTTTCACGAGAACCCATGGTTGTGTCTCATCGATATATTTATTCGCACGGCTGACGAGTTGCCAAATATTTGTGAGTGCGACCGAAAACTCCATGTGCTCCATGGCTTCTTCTGTTTTGCGTGTCGTCTCTTTCACCACGTTCAACAATTCTGCATCAAATACCGTGACATTTCCGTTATATGCCGGAATGTTTCCGTCGAAGTACTTTTTAATCATCGCAATGGTGCGATTCAATAAGTTTCCGAGGTCGTTCGCTAAATCAAAGTTCAAGCGGTCAACGAACGCTTCCGGCGTGAACGTGCCATCCGCTCCGAATGGAACTTCACGGAGAAGGTAATAGCGGACCGAGTCGAGGCCGTAACGATCAATCAATGGGATCGGGTCCACGACGTTCCCTTTCGATTTCGACATCTTCCCATCCTTCATGAGCAACCATCCGTGCGCAAATACTTGCTTCGGTAATGGAAGATCAAGCGCCATTAAGAGGGCTGGCCAAATGATCGTATGGAAACGTACGATTTCTTTCCCTACCAAATGAACGTCTGCTGGCCAGTAACGGTTGAAGAGTTCATCGTTGTCTGTGCCGTATCCGAGTGATGAGATATAGTTTGTGAGCGCATCGACCCATACGTACACGACGTGCTTCGGGTTCGATGGAACTTGTACGCCCCAGTCAAATGTCGTACGTGATACAGCCAAATCTTGAAGACCTGGCTTTAAGAAGTTATTGATCATCTCGGTTTTACGAGATTCTGGCAAAATAAAATCAGGATGTGACTCAAAATATTCAATCAAGCGGTCCGCGTATTTACTGAGGCGGAAGAAGTAGCACTCCTCACGAACGAGTTCGACCGGATGTCCACTGTCAGGACTTTTTCCATCGACGAGCTGCGATTCAGTGTAGTATGTCTCATCCGGTACGGAATACCATCCTTCGTACTCACCGAGGTAGATGTCCCCATTTTTAAGTAATGTCTCGAAAACATGCTCGACCACTTTCTTATGACGGTCCTCTGTCGTACGGATGTAGTCATCGTACGAGATTTCAAGACGGTCCCATAAGACCTTGATCTCTTCCACGACTTCATCCACGAAAGCTTGTGGTGTCACGCCTGCTTCTTTCGCTTTTTCTTGAATCTTTTGACCGTGCTCATCCGTTCCTGTCAAATAACGGACATCAAAACCTTTTAAGCGTTTGTAGCGCGCAATCGCATCACCTGCTACCGTGGTATATGCGTGACCGATGTGCAGTTTTGCACTCGGATAATAAATTGGGGTTGTAATATAAAAAGTCGGCTTCGCCATGATTTATTCTCCATCCTTTCGACATATGCAATTTCCATTATACACGGTTCGACAAAAGAATTTCCAAACCTAATTGTTTGGAATTTTTTTGCGTTTTCTTCGTCATAAATGTTCCAAAAATACCCTTTCTTTGTTTCAAGTTCAAACTTACGGGGAAATTTAGGTATATATCGTTCTTGATTCGACAAATTTCGAAAATTTACTTTTCCAGATAGTAAGCAGTTGACTACAATTGGAAAGTTTAGTATGCTTTTTGCTGTAGTCACATTGTCGAATTTTGACGATTCATGTCACCACGAGATTTCGACATCATTGGAGGAGGAAACACAAAATGAAATCTACAGGTATTGTACGTAAGGTTGATGAGCTTGGTCGTGTCGTTATTCCAATCGAATTGCGTCGTACACTCGGTATTGCAGAGAAAGATGCTCTCGAGATTTACGTCGACAACGATCAAATCGTTTTGAAAAAATATAAGCCAAACATGACTTGCCAAGTTACAGGCGAAGTATCAGATGATAACTTCAAATTGGCAGACGGCAAACTCATCTTGTCACCAGAAGGTGCACAACGTGTTCTCGTTGAGTTGAAGAACATGCTCGAAAATTACTACAGCGAAGAGTAAGCAAGGATTTCCTTGCTTACTCTTTTTTATGCAATTGATGATACGTATCGTATACATCATTCCGAGACTCGCCGCGGTCTTTCGCAGTCTGTTTGATTGCCGCGTTTGGTTTCAGCCCTTCTTTGATATAGTGAACCACGTGCTCGTATGCAGATAGTGTTTCCCACCATGTTGTCGTAGGTGCCGCCTCTGTCGCTCCACTCACCAAGACGACAAACTCACCACGCACTTCACCCTCACACCATGTCAACGCCTCATCCACAGTTCCTCTCAAAAACTCTTCAAACGTTTTTGTCAGTTCACGACCTAATACGATTTGTCGATTCCCGAACACTTGTCGAATCGCTGTCAACATCTCTTTCAAACGATGAGGAGCCTCATAAAAAATGACGGTGCCAGGTTCGTATTGAATCGATTCGAGAACCTCAACCCGATCCTTCTTCTTACGCGGCAAGAAACCGTAATAGAGAAAACGTTCAGTTGCAAGACCGGATGCGACGAGTGCCGTGAGTGCTGCATTCGCACCGGGTAAGACGACAACCGGGATGTTTTCCTCAATGGCTAATCGCACGAGATCGCTTCCCGGGTCTGAGATTCCAGGCATACCTGCATCTGAGACAACGGCAATCGATTTCCCTGACAACAGATCGTCAATCAGTCTTGGACCACTCACTTCTTTATTGTGTTCATGATAGCTAATCAATTTTGTCGCAATGTCAAAGTGTCGGCAAAGCTTCATCGTTTGTCGTGTGTCTTCCGCTGCGATTAAGTCTACTTCCTGAAGGGTTCGTACCGCGCGATACGTCATATCCTCCAAGTTCCCAATTGGGGTCGGCACGACATACAACGTCGGTTGTTCAGTTTGATAGCTCTTCTGTGAATTCATTGGTCGTCCCCTCCATCAACTTCTCTTTTTGTGCTCGGGTCAATTGCTTGATGGACCATTCGTATCGCATGGCCTCCCGCTTCGTCTCAAACGATTGTACGTACCGAAGTCGTACAGGGAGACGAGCTTTCGTATATTTCGCACCTTTCCCGGCATTATGTGCAAGGAGTCGCTTTTCCACGTCTGTCGTATAGCCCGTGTAGTACGTTCCATCACCGCATTCCAAGATGTACGTATAATGTTTAGGCATCGAGAATAGCTCGCATCGCTTCTGTATACGTATCGTCTTCTTCATAGACAACAAATGGCGGTAAAATTTTAAGACCTGCTTTTCCATCTTTCGATCCCTCGATTAATAAGGTATTCGCCTCGCGTCCCGCTTTCGGGTAAACGAGTTGCATTCGTTTTGGTTCAATTCGATACGCACGCATCAACGTCAGGATATCAAGTAAACGTTCTGGCCGATGCACGAACGCCACTTTTCCTCCCGGTTTGACGAGTTGACTGGCCGTCCTGATGCAATCTTCCAACGTGCACAGCACTTCATGGCGCGCAATCGTATGATGCTCATTTTGATTTCGGAGTGACGTCTCGTTCGCTAAAAAGTAGGGCGGGTTACATGTGACTACGTCATATCGTGCATGCCCGAGCTGCGCCGCTGCCGTTTTCACATCGCCCTCCACCACTCGAATTCGCTCTTCAAGACGATTGACCGCCATGCTTCGATTCGCCATGTCGACCAGTTTCGATTGAATCTCCACACCTGTTATCGTTCCTTTTGTACGATATGACAAAAAGAGCGGGATTGCCCCGGTGCCAGCACACAAATCGACCAGTTGTCCTTTTTGGATAGGCACCCATACAAACTCTGCAAGCAGTACCGCATCTAATGAAAATGAGAACACATCATCACTTTGAATGATTTTACCTGGACGTCCGAGCAAATCATCAAGGCGTTCTCCATCCTTAACCGTTACCATCGTTTCCTCCTTCTATAAAAGAAAGGCGACGGATAGGGAACCCCTATCTATCGCCCCGTATTAATGTTTATTGAGCATCGACAAACAGAAGAGACAGTCCCCATCTTTTCGTACCTGTCCGTAATGGAGGTTACAAATGTGGAATCCTTCTTGATACAGCGCAGCCAAATTGTTCTGCCCTTTCCCAGACAATGCGATTTGTGAATCACCATTTGTCGTATCAACTTCTGCCAATTGTTCGACTTTTTCGCGTAAGTGATGATTCTCTAGATACATATGCTGGTTCTCTTCAAGCAAATAAGCGAGCTGCTCTTTTAACACGCCTAAATGTTCGGTGAGGAGCTGCATCTGTTGCTCGATCGCATCCACCCGCATCATTACTTCTTTTTTGTCCATTCTTTCCACTGCTCAGCACCCCATCACTGTTTTGACGGTTTTCGTTTAATCGCACCCACTTCAACGAGTTCATCAATCGTATACGTGACGACACGCGTCCGATCGTGGAGCTCAACTTGAATGAGTTGGTCCAAAATGTTAAGACCGATTACCCGACCATCACCTTCTGGAATTTTGATTCGCTTGCCGACGTCTGGTAAATCACGTTTCAGTTCTTCATATGTGTCATTCTCATATTTCAAACAGCACATCAGACGACCACATACTCCAGAGATCTTATTCGGATTCAACGAGAGATTCTGGTCTTTGGCCATTTTGATCGAGACCGGTTCGAATTCCCCAAGAAATGACGAGCAGCAAAGAACCCGACCACATGGCCCAATCCCGCTAAGGAGTTTCGCTTCATCACGAACACCGATTTGTCGGAGCTCGATTCGTGTCCGAAACACACTAGCTAAGTCTTTTACCAATTCTCGAAAGTCGACGCGACCCTCGGCAGTAAAATAAAAGATCACTTTATTGCGATCAAATGTATACTCAACATCAACTAGCTTCATTTCTAATTGATGTTCTCGAATTTTTTCTTCACAGACGGCGTGAGCATCAACAGCTGCCAGTCGATTATCGCGTACAATATCCGCATCCTTTTGGTCCGCGACACGAAGGATTGTCTTCAACGGCAGGACGACTTCGTCTTCGCCGAGCTGCTTGTTGACTTGGACGATTTCCCCATACTCAATGCCACGTACCGTTTCAACGATGACATGGTCCCCACGTTTAAGCGTTGCATCGCCTGGTGAAAAGTAATAGATTTTTCCCGCTTCTTTAAAACGGACTCCAACTACTTCAAGCACGCGCTTCTATCCTTTCTGCAAATCGAACGAAAGTCGTTCGAACGTTAATTGAGGATTGACGTTTGCCTCAAGTCGCCAAATGGCCGCATGTACACTTTCAATCGCATGTGTAAGCTTCGTGACAGATCGATTTTGGATAAATGCGTTGTACAAGGCGGCCTCATTCTTAAATAGCTTCGGAGCATACATATCTCGCACTTTTAAATGAAGTGCCTCCTCTAGCCAATGTTCGAATAATTCAAGACCGACTCGCAACTCATTCCGTCCTTTGAAATGCCCTAACCATTTTTCTTGTGCGAACAAGAGCAACTCTTGAGGTCGTTTCGTCAATACTTCAATTAATTGTACCACTAGCCCATACGCCTGTACAAACCACTCCTGCTCAAGCGCTTCTTTCGCGTCATCCCATTTCGGATAAACGGTCAAGGCAAGGTATGCCAAATCATACGTACAGGACAGTTCTTCTGACATCGTTTGCGCCAATTGGGCTCGGTCGATTGGACGAAAAGCAAGTTGTTGCGCGCGCGAACGAATCGTCGGAAGAAGCAACTGTGGTTGTGTCGTCACTAAAATAGCAAGCTTTCCTACTCCCGGTTCTTCAAAGAATTTCAGTAGACTGTTTGCCGCTTGAGTCGTCATCTTGTGCGCTTGATGAATGACGTACACTTGGCGATCACCTTCAGCACCTCGTAGTGATAAATCACTGAGCAATTGCTGAATCTGTTCTTTTTTTATACTCGCACCGTCCGGCTCCACTTCGATGTAGTCGACAATGTTTTTAGAATCCATACGCCGACAGTTTCGACACACTCCACAAGGCTCTGCACCATCTGGTGATTCACAAAATAAGGCTTTGGCGAACAATGTGGCTGTATCAATCAAATAAGGCTCATAATCTCCTGAGAAGATATACGCATGCCCCACTTTATTCGAAACGATTGAATTTTGAATGATGCGAGAAACGACAGTTTGCGACTCGCTCAATTCTTGAAAACGCATATGCCCAACTCCCATTAAAACTGATGGAATCCTTCGATCGGCAAGACGAATACCGTCGCCCCTCCGACTTGTACTTCGACTGGGTAAGGAATATACGAATCCGCATGTCCTCCCATCGGTGAAATCGGCGTGATCATTTGGTCGCGGCTCGAGCAGTTCGATTGAATCACGTCCATCAAATCATCAAGACGCTCTTGTGGAATCCCCATCATAAACGTTGTATTACCTTCTTTTAAAAATCCACCAGTCGTGGCTAACTTTGTTGCGCGAAAATCTTGCTCGACGAGTGCGTCGGACAAACGTGCGCTATCCTTATCATGTACGATTGCAATTACCATTTTCATCATATTTGTACGCCTCCTTGTTGTAGTCGTTCAATTGTATAATCAAGTACCTCATCTTGAATGCATTCAATCGATTGATCAGCATCAATCCGAACGATTCGTTCTGGATACTGTTTCAGTAACGTTTGGAATCCTGCATAGACACGCTCATGGAATGCTTGATCACGACTCTCAATTCGATCAAGCTGTCCCCGATCCTTCATACGTGCACTTGCCCGTTCCGGGTTTAAATCAAATAAAAAGGTTAGATCGGGTGTCAGACCATTCGTTGCCCATTCATTTAATGAGCGAATCTGATCAAGGTCATACTGCAATCCATATCCTTGATAAGCAATGGATGCATCGATGAACCGGTCGCAGAGGACAATCGCGCCCCGCTCTAACGCTGGACGAATCACTTGTTCCACGTTCTGTGCCCGTGACGCGGCATAGAGCATCATCTCCACGCGTGGGGTCATCTCATGATGATCCGGCGATAATAACACTTCGCGAATCTGATTCCCGACCGTTGTTCCTCCGGGTTCTCGGGTCACGACAATGTCATATCCTTTTTGCTTTAAGTTTTCTACTAATAATTGAAGCTGTGTGGACTTTCCTGATCCATCAGGTCCTTCAACCGTTATAAACATTCCGTTCACGTTTTAAAACTCCTCTACAATAACGTCAATTTGCTCTATCATAACATGCTTACTAGCTTGAAGCTTCCTCCCTAAAGAAATCCATTCCCGGAGCACACGGATTTTTTCTTCTGTAATACGCTCTCCTTTTAGAATCCATGGAATACCTGGTGGGTATGGAATCACCGTCTCTGCTGAAATCAATCCAATTGCTTGGTCGAAAAGAACTCGCTGCATTGGAAGAGCTGTTACAGACGTATATAGTTCAGACACGCGCTCGGTTTGTGGAAATGGGAAAATCGTTTCATCGTCTTCAATGATCGGCACATGGGTAGATGCTTTTTTTATTAATTTGATCCAATGCTCGATTTCCTGTTTCTCTATTTCCCTTAATGGCAAGCAGAATAACACATGATCGACTGCCGCCAACTCGATGTCTATGCCGATTGAGGCGAGATGCTGACTAAAGATCAATCCATTCTTTGGATAAGTCAGAATCGTCACCTTCGTAAAGTCATCTCCGACTTTTACAACAAAACCAGCTCGTTTTAATTCAAGAACAAATTGTGCATGGCTTTTTTGGATAGCAGACCATTCCTCATCCGTTAAACGTTCTAGATAAGAACGAGCATAATCCAATGAAGCCATGATGAGATAAGACGGACTCGAGGTCTGGAAAGAGGCTAATGCATGCTTCAAACGCCCTTCATCGATATTATCTTTATAGTGAACCCAAGCCCCCATGGTTAAGGCAGGCAACGTTTTATGCGCGGACTGTACGACTACGCTCGCTCCTTCGAAGATTGCAGAGCGACGTGGCAACTGTGGATGAATTAAATGAGCGCCGTGTGCTTCATCGACAAGCAATGGAATGTCTAATAGTGTCAAATAGTCTGAAATCGTTCGAATGTCTGCCATATCCCCGTAATAGGTTGGAGACGTCAACATGACGGCTCTCCCTCCAGGAAATTCTTGAATGGCCTGTTTAATCGTATCTAATGTTACGACCGTCGGGATACCTGTGCCGCGTTCAATGGTAGGCGTTAGTAATACTGGCTTTAATCCCAACCACTCGATCGCGTTCCAAATCGATTTATGTGAGTTCCGTTGAACATATACCCGTTCACCACGTTTCACTGTTGCCGCGAGCATACTCCAATTTCCCACAGTCGATCCGTTGACAAGCCATTTACTTTTACTCTCATACAACTTACCCAATGCACATTCTGCTTGCTCAATGATTCCCGAGGCATCGTGCAAATCGTCTAAATGTGCTAGCTCAGTCAAATCGTAAGGCATGACTTTTGCGAATGCATCAGGTAAGCGATCATCAACCACTGTACCATTATGATGACCTGGTACGTGGAAAGAGACGCGGTGTTCACGAACATGCTGTTCCAGAACCTCTAAAAATGTAAACGGATTTTCCCGAGCAGGAGCCATCTGTTATTCCTCCTAAACTATAAAAAATATGAAAAAAGACGATCAAGCATATGCTTGATCGTCTTCTGCGTTGGCCTGGCAACGTCCTATCCTCACAGGGGGAGATCCCCCAACTACTTTCGGCGCTGAGACGCTTAACTTCCGTGTTCGGCATGGGAACGG
>NZ_JACSJT010000006.1:0-53487 GCF_018617255.1 Exiguobacterium sp. s43 | reverse complement strand
AAGTAGTTGGGGGATCTCCCCCTGTGAGGATAGGACGTTGCCAGGCAACAACGCAGGACGACCGAGCATACGCTCGGTCGTTTTTTTGTTTTAGCGATGCTCTCGACATAGAGGCATCGCTTTTCGTTTGCCTTTTTTTAAATCAATGATAAAATATAGTCAAAAGTCAAAGATGGTCAGAGGGTGGTGGAGATGAGAAATATTTCGGATGTCATCGAACAGTATTTGAAGCAAGTCTTGAAGGAAAGTCAGGCAAACGCAATTGAAATCAAACGTCAAGATATCGCACAACGATTCGAATGTGTCCCATCCCAAATCAATTACGTCATCAACACACGTTTTACCGTCGAAAAAGGATATTTAGTAGAAAGTAAACGTGGCGGTGGCGGATATATTCGTATTCGACGCGTTATTTTACACGAAAAGCAAGATGTTCTCTCTAGTTTGATGGATGTCATTCATGAACATCCACGTTTGAACGAACAGCTCGTTGAAAATGTGCTGATTCGATTGGTTGAAGAACAGATGATGCACGAACAAGAGGCGCAGTTGATCTATCATCTCTTATCAGATGAAGCATTGAACTTACAAGTTGACGATCGCTCCTATATTCGACGTCAGCAACTACTCGCGCTGATGAAAGTACTTCGTTATCGTAATGGAGGGTAAGTCGTATGCTATGCGAACGTTGTAAACAGCGACCGGCTATCAATGAAGTCGTTGTCATGGAACAGGACGTGCCCGTAAAAAAACGCCTATGTCGACAATGTACGGTAGAACTTATGACGGGCTATGTCCCGGTCGTAAAGCGCTGCCCGACCTGTCAGATGACGCGGCAAGATTTATTACGTGTACGAAAAGCAGGATGTGCTACGTGTTATACCGTATTTCGTGATGAACTGATTAAAATCGCACGTCAATATCAACAAGGACATGATCATCACATCGGTTCGGTCCCTGACCAGTTACGTACACCGCATGAACGAATCGAAGAGCGACTCGAAAAGTTGGCAGGGGAGTTGACCCGCGCTGTCGAACAAGAAGATTATGAACGAGCAGCACGTATTCAAAAAGAAATGAAGCAATTAGAAGGGCAAGGTGATGTCTAATGGAAACGTTCCTAACACATCCACTTGGTCCAAAAATGAAAGAGCGTGCCAAATTGGATGACCTGGTCGTCTCCACAAGAATCCGACTGGCACGTAACGTCAAAGACACTGTATTTTCGCCGGTCCTTTCTAAAGAAGGAGAACGTCAACTATGTGATCGTCTCGAAGGGCGGTTACGTGGGTTAAAGGGATTTGAATATCTTCATATGCGTGATTATGATGAAGTCACCCGGCAGGCGTTGATGGAAAAACACTTAATTAGTCCGGCCGTTGCGACAAACGAAGAAAGTGCAGTCTTTTTAAGTGAAGATGAAACCATCAGTGTGTTGATTAACGAGGAAGATCATTTACGAATTCAGACCTTACTCCCAGGTTATCAAGTGAAAGAGGCGTTTGAAATAGCGAATCAAGTAGACGCATTGTGCGCAGAATCACTCTCCTACGCCTTTGACGAACAGTTAGGCTACTTGACGACATGCCCAAGCAATATCGGAACCGGACTCCGGGCCTCGGTCATGTTACACTTACCGGGACTCACGTTAACGGGTCGAATCAGCCCCATTTTGCGAGAACTTCGAAAACTCGGCTATACGATTCGAGGTCGTTACGGAGAAGGTAGCGATGCGGCAGGACGGTTGTTCCAGCTGTCAAATCAGCGGACATTGGGCAGTCATGAATCACAGCTGTTAGCTGACTTTATGGAAGTGACAGAACAAGTGATTCAAGCAGAACGTCATGCGCGTGAAGAGCTCATCGCACATCGACAAGAAGAGTTAGAGGATCGGTTTTATCGGTCATATGGTATTTTACGATATGCCAAACTTCTTTCTTCTACCGAAGCCATTGAGCGGCTATCTGATTTACATTTAGCGAGTGACCTAGGAATTTTGTCTGATTGGAGTCCGCCGAAGTTTCATGAACTCATCGTTCGGTTACAATCAGGTTTTCTACAAAAACATTTCGGGAAAACATTATCTACGCAAGAACGGGATCGAGAACGAGCGACACTTGTTCGTCGAACGTTAGATCAAGGCTTAGTTTGATCCAACTATAAGGAGGTTATGTCAATGATGTTTGGACGATTTACAGAACGAGCACAACGCGTATTAGCTTTAGCACAAGAGGAAGCCGTACGTCTTGGCCATCATAATATTGGTACAGAACATATTTTATTAGGATTGGTTCGTGAAGGAGAAGGGATTGCGGCAAAAGCGCTCTTCGCCCTCGGATTGACCTCTGAAAAAATCCAACAAGAAGTAGAATCATTGATTGGTCGCGGTTCGGAGAACGGGTCGACGATTCATTACACACCGCGTGCGAAGAAGGTCATTGAGCTCTCGATGGATGAGGCTCGAAAATTGGGACACTCTTACGTCGGAACGGAACACATCCTTCTAGGATTGATTCGTGAAGGAGAAGGGGTCGCGGCACGCGTACTCAATAACCTTGGAATCAGTTTGACGAAAGCACGCCAACAAGTGTTGCAACTTCTCGGAAACACGGAGTCTTCTTCAAATGCTTCGCAACCTGGAGCGAGCGCCGCAACCCCAACGCTTGACGGATTGGCACGCGATTTGACACAACAAGCACGCGAGTCTCGTTTAGATCCAGTCATTGGGCGTGCAGGCGAAATTCAACGTGTCATCGAAGTATTGTCGCGTCGGACGAAGAACAACCCGGTTCTAATTGGGGAACCAGGGGTCGGGAAAACAGCGGTCGTCGAAGGTCTCGCTCAGCAAATCATAAACAACGAGGTACCTGAAACGCTTCGCAACAAACGCGTCATGGTACTCGACATGGGTACACTCGTCGCAGGTACAAAATATCGTGGTGAGTTCGAAGATCGCTTGAAAAAAGTGATGGACGAAATTCGTCAGGCAGGGAACGTTATTCTCTTCATCGACGAGTTGCACACATTGATTGGTGCGGGCGGTGCAGAAGGTGCAATCGATGCGTCGAACATCCTCAAGCCGTCATTGGCTCGTGGTGAACTTCAATGTATCGGGGCGACTACACTAGATGAATACCGGAAGTACATCGAAAAAGATGCAGCGCTTGAGCGCCGCTTCCAACCGATTCAAGTGAACGAACCGACGACAGAAGAAGCTGAACAAATCCTACTCGGGTTACGCGATCGCTATGAAGCACACCACCGTGTGACGATTACAGATACGGCGATTCACGAGGCGGTCGTCCTTTCAGACCGTTACATCTCCGATCGTTTCTTGCCGGATAAGGCAATCGACCTCGTCGACGAGGCGGCATCAAAAGTACGACTTCGCTCATTCACGGCACCACCGAATTTGAAAGAGTTGGAATCCCGTCTCGAATCGATTCGTAAAGAGAAAGACTCTGCCGTACAAAGCCAAGAGTTTGAAAAAGCAGCTTCCCTTCGCGATACGGAACAGAAGTTACGCGATGAGTTAGAAGAGTTGAAAGCAGAATGGCAGAACAAGCAAGGTAACGAAAAACTTGAAGTGACGAAAGAAGATATCGCTCAAGTTGTTGCGAACTGGACAGGTGTACCGGTCACGAAGATTGCCGAAGAAGAGACAGACCGTCTCCTCAAACTCGAATCGATTCTTCACAACCGTGTCATCGGTCAAGACGATGCGGTGAAATCAATTTCCCGTGCGATCCGTCGCGCCCGGGCCGGATTGAAAGATCCGAAACGTCCAATCGGGTCATTCATCTTCCTCGGACCGACCGGAGTCGGGAAAACAGAGCTCGCCCGTGCAGTTGCCGAAGCGATGTTTGGCGATGAAGATGCCATCATTCGAATCGACATGTCCGAGTACATGGAAAAACATGCGACGAGCCGTCTCGTCGGTTCGCCTCCTGGTTATGTAGGTTACGAAGAAGGCGGTCAATTGACTGAAAAAGTGCGTCGGAAACCTTACTCGGTTATCCTACTCGATGAAATCGAAAAAGCGCACCCAGAAGTATTCAACATCTTGCTTCAAGTGTTAGACGACGGTCGCTTGACGGATTCGAAAGGTCGCACAGTCGACTTCCGAAACACAGTCATCATCATGACGTCTAACGTCGGAGCCGCAGCGCTTCAACGAAACAAATATGTAGGATTCACAGTGGAAGATGATGTGAAACGTGAATATACGGAAATGAAGGACAAAGTACTCGAGGAATTGAAGAAAGCGTTCCGACCTGAGTTCTTGAACCGGATTGATGAAATCACGGTATTCCATTCACTTCAAAAAGAGCACATTCAAGAAATCATCAAACTTATGGCAGAGACACTTAAGAAACGTCTCGCCGAACAAGGTGTTGATTTCAGCTTGACGGATGCGGCACTCGATAAAATTGCCGATGTCGGCTACGATCCGGAATACGGGGCTCGTCCTCTCCGTCGTGCCCTTCAACGGGAAGTGGAGGACCGCCTCTCAGAAGCAATGCTCGGCGGCACAATCGCTAGAGGCAGTAAAGTTGCGCTCGACGTACAAGATGGAGAGTTCGTCGTTCGTAACGAAGGTGTAGTTCAGTAAAACATTCAGCTCCCTCGTCGTTTAGAGGGAGCTTTTTTTAGACAGGAAGGGAACTTATGGCCAAAATTAAAACGAAATACGTCTGCCAATCGTGCGGATATGAATCAGCCAAGTGGATGGGGCGTTGTCCGGGTTGTAATGAATGGAATACGCTCGTCGAAGAGTTTGTAGAAGAGAAGAAAGCCAAACGTGGAGCGGCCTTTGTGCATAGTTCATCGCGACAATTGAAACCGGAACGCTTAGCGAACGTCGTCTCACAAGAAGAGACACGCGTGCATACGAATAGTCGTGAATTTGACCGTGTCCTCGGCGGTGGGATTGTCCCAGGTTCACTCGTTTTAGTCGGCGGGGACCCGGGAATCGGGAAGTCGACCATTCTGTTACAGGTTAGCGCTCACTTAGCCCATAGTGGTAAAAAGGTGTTATACATCTCGGGGGAGGAATCTCTCAAACAGACAAAACTTCGTGCGGAACGGCTCGGTTTACCGACCGATGACTTGTTCGTGCTCGCTGAGACGGACATGTTGATGATTGAACGGGTTATTGATGAGGAGCAACCTGGATTTGTCATCATTGACTCGATTCAAACGGTATATATGGATGAGATTCAATCGGCGCCAGGGAGCGTGTCACAAGTTCGAGAATGTACGGCCGCCCTCATGAAAATTGCGAAAACGCGAGGGATTGCGGTCTTCATCGTCGGTCACGTGACGAAGCAAGGGTCGATTGCCGGCCCGCGCTTACTTGAACATATGGTCGATGCGGTACTTTATTTTGAAGGGGAGCGTCATCATACGTTCCGTATTTTACGGGCGGTGAAAAACCGTTTTGGATCGACGAACGAGATTGGCATTTTCGAGATGAAAGAGAGTGGACTAGAGGAAGTGCTTAATCCATCTGAAATATTCTTGGAGGAACGCACGGCTGGCGTATCGGGTTCGACCGTTGTCGCCTCGATGGAAGGTACGCGGACGGTACTCGTGGAACTCCAAGCACTCATCTCTCCGACATCGTTCGGGAACCCGAGACGTATGGCCACGGGCATTGATCAAAACCGAGTCGCGCTGCTCATGGCCGTGCTCGAAAAACGTTCCGGTCTCTTGCTTCAGACGCAGGATGCGTACTTGAAAGCAGCCGGTGGCGTCAAACTGGATGAACCGGCGATTGACCTTGCGATTTGTATCTCGATTGCCTCGAGTTTCCGCGATCGTCCGACTCGTCCGACGGATGTCTGCATCGGTGAGGTCGGATTGACTGGGGAAGTGCGACGGGTTTCCCGAATCGAGCAACGTGTCGCCGAGGCGGCAAAACTAGGTTTTACACGGGCCATCATCCCGAAAAATAACATGGGGGGATGGACCGCTCCGGCAGGGATTGAAGTCGTCGGGGTCGGAACAGTGGACGAAGCACTCCAGTTGGCGATTCCGTTCTAACGGGTCGCCACTGGCAGTTTTTAACGCTTTGTAACGAACGTGATTGAAAAAATCATGTTACAATGAAAGTGTTATTTTTTGAAATTTTATTTCATATAGAAGGAGGTGGAATGAGTGAAGATTGCTGTACGAATCGGATTTATTTTGATTGGACTCGTCGTGGGTTGGTTCGGAATCATCGAAGCGACGCTTTTATTAGCAGACCTTGGCATGAATGTGCCGGAGTGGTTAACGATTCCATACGTAGCAAGTTTGATTGGTGGACTTATCTTCTTCATTCTTAGTTTATTCTTAACAGATGGTGTTGTTGCATTTATTCGTTTTGTCGAAGAACGGCTCGTCCGTTTACCGGTAGGGGATATCTTATTCGGTTCGATCGGTCTCATCATCGGGCTCTTGATTGCCTTTTTGATTAGTGTATCGCTTGAAGTCACGAATATTTTCTTACTGAGTAAAATCGTTCCGATTTTTGTCACGGCCCTGTTTGGTTACTTTGGTTTCGCGGTCGGCTATCGGAAGCGTAACGAATGGATCAAACTATTTGTGAAGAGCGAACGGGAAAAGCCTGCGACTGAACCGGTCCAACGCTCGAATGATAAGATTTTAGACACGAGCGTCATCATCGATGGTCGAATCGCGGATATTGCGACGACTGGATTCGTGGAAGGAACATTGATTGTGCCCCAGTTCGTCATCGGCGAACTGCAATACATCGCCGACTCCTCGGATACGTTGAAGCGGAATCGTGGACGTCGTGGACTGGACATCTTGAAGGAACTACAAGAGAACAAGCGCATCCAGGTTGAAATCTATGATGGAGACTTCGAAGACGTACCGGAAGTCGACATCAAATTGATTAAACTAGCTGAACTGAAAAACGGGATTGTTGTTACGAATGACTACAACTTAAATAAAGTGTGTGAGGTACGAAATGTACCGGTCTTGAACATCAATGATTTGGCAAACGCCGTCAAACAGATTGTCATTCCTGGTGAAGAGATGGTCGTGACAGTTATTAAAGAAGGAAAAGAGCAGAATCAAGGGGTTGCTTACCTTGAGGATGGGACAATGGTTGTCGTGGAGGGCGGACGTAAATTGATTTCGAAGACGCTTCCTGTCGTTGTGACGAGTGTCTTACAAACGTCTGCAGGCCGTATGATTTTTGCCCGTCCGGAATAACGGATCAAAAAGAGACGCGAGAGCGCTCTCTTTTTTTCACGAAGAGAGGTATTAACATGGTAGCTTATACAGTTGTCATCCCGGCTGCGGGAAGAGGGAAGCGGATGGGTGCGGATGCGAATAAGTTGATGCTGACGCTCCGTGACAAACCGATTATTGCTTGGACGTTACAGGCGTTCGATACCGATCCGTGGTGCGAACGAATGGTGTTAGCCATCCGGCCAGAAGAACGTGACTGGTTCGAGGCGATGACATCACAGATGAAGACGCCGGTTACATACGTAGCAGGGGGGGAAGAACGACAACAGAGTGTCCATGCAGGACTGAAGGTTGTTGCACCCGATACGATTGTGATGATTCATGACGGTGCGCGTCCGTTTGTAAAACGTGAACAGTTGCATCAAGTGGCTGAAGCGGCACTGCAAGGTGGTGCCATCTTGGCGGTACCCGTTAAAGATACGGTCAAACAAGTTCAACGTCATCACATCGAACGCACCGTTCCCCGTGAAAACTTATGGTTGGCACAAACGCCGCAAGCCTTTCAGGCGAAAGCGATTTTGGCGGCACATGAACGAGCGGTCGAACAACAGGTGATGGGAACGGATGATGCCAGTTTGTTTGAGTGGCTCGGCGAATCGGTACAAGTGGTCCTTGGGGACTATCACAACATCAAAATGACGACGCCCGAAGATTTATTGTTCGGCGACGCGATTTTAGCGAAGGAGGAATTACAATGAGAATTGGTCAAGGCTTTGATGTACACGCATTTGCAGAAGGACGTCCGTTAATCTTAGGGGGAATCGAAATCCCACATGAGCGTGGACTTCTCGGTCATTCTGATGCGGACGTGTTACTCCATACCATTGCGGATGCGGCACTTGGAGCAATTGCGGCAGGTGATATCGGGAAACACTTCCCGGATACGGATCCGGAATTTAAAGATGCAGATTCGAAAGTATTGCTTCGTCACGTCTGGCAGCTCGTGAAAGATCAAGGCTACGTTCTCGGAAATGTAGATGCGACGGTCATGGCTCAACGTCCGAAACTTCGTCCTTACATTGATGAGATGCGCGCGGTCATTGCCGAACTTCTTGAGGCGGACATCGAGCAGGTGAACGTGAAAGCGACGACGACGGAGAAACTGGGCTTCACGGGACGCGAAGAAGGGATTGCGGCGCAAGCGGTCATCTTACTCAACCGGGCTTGACAGAAATGGTATACTATTTGGGCAGAAGAGAAGAAAGGTGGAACTATTATGAGTGAAGTGCGTGTACGCTATGCGCCTAGTCCGACGGGGCATCTCCATATCGGAAATGCGCGGACGGCGTTGTTTAACTACTTATTTGCTCGCCATGCTGGCGGAAAAATGATTCTTCGGATTGAAGACACTGACCAGAAACGGAATGTGTTGAACGGTGTCGAGAGTCAGATGAAATACTTGGAATGGCTCGGCATCGACTGGGATGAAGGTCCAGGGCGTGACGGAGACTACGGTCCATATTATCAAATGGAGCGTCTTGCGATTTATGAGAAATACGTCAATGAGTTGATGAGCAAAGGCCTTGCTTATAAATGCTACATGACCTCGGAGGAGCTTGAAGCAGAGCGTGAAGCACAAATCGCACGTGGGGAGGCACCACGTTACTCGGGTGCGCACCGTAACCTCACTGTTGAAGAACGTGAAGCGTTTGAAGCGGAAGGGCGTAAACCGTCTATTCGGATTCGTGTGCCGGAAGGCGTGACGTATAAATGGACAGATGTCGTCAAAGGAGACGTCTCGTTTGAATCGAAAGATTTCGGTGACTGGGTCATCGTGAAACAGGACGGCATTCCAACGTACAACTTCGCAGTTGTCGTGGACGACCATTTGATGAAGATCAGTCACGTGTTGCGCGGGGACGACCATATCGCGAACACACCAAAACAGATGATGATCTATGACGCACTTGGTTGGGACTATCCTGAATTCGGTCACATGACGCTCATCTACAACGACCAACATAAAAAGTTATCAAAACGGGACGAATCGATTATTCAGTTCATCGAACAATATGCGGATCTCGGCTACTTGCCAGCAGCGCTCTTCAACTTCATTTCGCTCCTTGGCTGGTCACCCGTCGGGGAAGAAGAAATCTTCTCGAAAGAAGAGTTCATTGAAATGTTTGATGCGAAACGTTTGTCGAAGAGTCCGGCAGTTTTTGACCAACAAAAACTTTCTTGGATCAACAGTGTATACATGAAGAAGGCCACGCTTGACGAAGTGGTGGCACTCAGTTTACCATTCTTACAAGAAGCAGGACGATTACCCGAGGCGGTATCTATTGAGGAAGCGGATTGGGCGACAAACTTGATTGCATTGTATAAAGAACAAATGACGCACGGAGCAGAAATCGTCGCGTTGACAGACTTGTTCTTCAAAGATGAAATCGAGTATGACGAGGAAGCGAACGCTGTCCTTTCAGGTGAAACGGTACCTGCTGTTCTTGCAGAGTTCAAACAGCAGCTCGAAGCAATCGAAGACTTCACACCGGAAGCGATTAAAGCGGCGACGAAAGCGACGCAAAAAGCGACCGGTCAAAAAGGGAAGAACTTGTTCATGCCGATCCGTGTCGCGACGACAGGGCAAACACATGGACCAGAACTCCCGAACGCCATTTCGTTAATCGGAAAAGAGCGTGTGTTGAAGCGTCTGACAACTTTATTAGCGTAATAAAGGCATCGATGAGGAAAGTAAGCGGTACGACACGTTGCAGAGACTAGAACCTAGGCTGGGAGTTCTAGATGTGTCCCCCGAAGAAGTGCACCTCGGAGCCGTCTCGGCGATATGTAGTCGAGGCCGTGACTCGGCGTTAACGAGACTTGAGAGGGGAACGCATTTTCCCAAACAGAGTGGAACCGCGCTTACGGCGTCTCTGTGCCTTGGCACAGGGGCGTCTTTGTTTTTGTATAAGAAAAGGAGATATCGATTATGGGATTTTGGAGCAGTGTACGCGAAGACTTGCGGACTGTCCTGGAACTAGACCCTGCCGCTCGTTCGAAAGTAGAAGTGGCACTGACTTACCCAGGCCTTCACGCCATATGGGCACATCGCATCGCGCACGGATTATGGAAACGTAACATGAAACTGGTGGCCAAATTATTAGCCCAATTCAGTCGTTGGTTGACCGGGATTGAAATTCATCCGGGGGCGGTGCTTGGGGACCGCGTGTTCATCGATCACGGTTTCGGTGTCGTCATCGGTGAGACGGCGATTATCGGGAATGACGTTACTATCTATCAAGGCGTCACCCTGGGTGGAACGGGGAAAGAGAAAGGGAAGCGTCACCCGACAATCGGGAGTGACGTGCTTATTTCAGCGGGGGCGAAAGTACTTGGTAACATCACGGTCGGCGATTGCGTCAAAATCGGAGCGAGCTCGGTCGTATTGAACGATGTGCCGTCTGATTCGACCGTGGTCGGAATTCCAGGTCGTGTCGTCATCCGAAACGGTAAGCGTGTGAAGCAACATGATCTAGATCATCGTTTCCCAGATCCGGACCGCGAATGCCAAGAACGCTTAGAAGCGGCAGTGGATGAACTACAACAAAAATTAGCAACGCTTGAAAAGTGGATGGAGGAGAAGACACATGATTCAGCTGTACAACAGTCTCACGAATAAAAAAGAACCGTTTGTCCCGATTGTTCCGGGTAAAGTATCGATGTACGTATGCGGTCCGACCGTTTACAACTACATTCATGTCGGAAACGCCCGTCCGGCGATCGCCTTCGATACGGTTCGTCGCTACTTGACGTATCGTGGGTACGAGGTCAAATACGTCTTGAACTTCACAGACGTGGATGACAAGATCATTCGTACGGCGAATGAATTAGGAGAAGACACGGAGACGCTGACGAATCGCTATATCGAGGCGTATTTAGCAGATACAGGGGCACTTAACGTTCAACCGGCAGACGTGCATCCGCGTGTTACCGATACGATGGTAGAAATCATCGAATTCATTCGTCAATTAGAGACGGAAGGGTTCGCTTATGAATCAGAAGGAGACGTGTATTTCCGGACGAAGAAGTTTGAGACTTACGGAAAATTGAGTCAGCAATCGATTGAAGATTTGCGGGCCGGGTCACGTGTCGATGTCGGGGAGAAGAAAGAAGACCCGCTCGACTTCGTCTTATGGAAAGCGGCTAAACCGGATGAACCATCATGGGATAGTCCGTGGGGCAAAGGACGTCCGGGCTGGCATATCGAATGCTCGGCGATGGCGAAAAAACATCTCGGGACAACAATTGATATTCACGCGGGCGGGCATGATTTGAAATTCCCACACCACGAGAACGAGATTGCTCAGTCAGAAGCTTGCAACCATGCGAAGTTCGCCAACTATTGGTTGCATAACGGCTTCATTAACATTGAAAATGAGAAGATGTCTAAGTCGCTCGGAAACTTCCTCCTCGTCCATGAGGCGTTGAAAGAAGTCGACCCGATGGTCCTGCGCTTCTTCATGTTGTCTGTGCATTATCGTCATCCGATCAACTATAGCCGAGAATTGATTGAACAAGCGGCGAACGGCTGGAGCCGAATCAAGGAAGCTTATCAAAATATTGAATATCGCTTGTCGGTAACGGCTGGACTTGGAGAGGCGAGCGAGTCGATGGAACGGAAGCTTGAATCCATCAAAGCGTCTTTCATCGAATCAATGGATGATGATATCAATACGGCCAACGCCGTGACCGTCCTCTTTGACTTGGCACGGGAAGCGAACATTTATGCGAAGGCCGATCATGTGGCAAAAGCGACGCTAGAACAGGTCCTGTCGCTATTTGATGAATTGACGGGTGTCCTCGGCTTGACGTTGGCAGAAGAAAAAGAACTATTGGATGCCGAGATCGACCAATTGATTCAAGAACGGAACGACGCACGGGCGGCACGTAATTTTGCCCGGGCTGACGAGATTCGTGATTTACTAAAAGAACAAAGCATCCAACTCGAAGACACGGCCCAAGGGGTTCGGTGGAAGCGGTTATGATGCAACCGAAACAAATGAATGCCCTTGCGCTCGCCTACATGGGAGACGTGGTATACGAAATGGCTGTACGGAGACGCCTGCTCGAGAAAGGATTGACGCGCCCGAATGACTTGCACCGGGGCGCGGTCCGCTACGTCAATGCACGGGCGCAGGCGAGCGTCGTGACATTTTGGTTAGAGACGGATGCGTTGACGGAAGAGGAACAGGCTGTCGTCAGACGTGGAAAGAATGCGAAATCAGGATCGGTTCCGAAACGGGTCGATGTGCACACGTATCGTTATTCCACGGCGTTTGAGGCACTGATTGGGTATATCTATTTGACAGAAAGAAGGGATCGTCTTGAAGAACTCATCAAACAAGCGTTCGAACGACTCGAAGCCGAGTCGACCGAAACGACATGACGGAAATCGGGGAGCGGAGAAACGAACGTTTGACCGCCCTCGTGGGGAACGACCAGATCGCACGCGTCGCCAAAAGGCAGAACGCCCTGACTATAAGGAAGTCGATGTGATGGAGGAAGGGATTGACTTCCTTTACGGTCGTAACCCGGTACTCGAGGCACTGCGAAGTGGTCGTGATATGAATAAAGTATTCATTATGGAAGGTCAGCAAAAGGGACCACTCGCTCAAATCATCGCGATGGCGAACGAAGCATCGGTCCAAGTGTCATTCGTCCCAAAAACGAAACTTGAGAAGATGGCTGGCAGTGAACATCACCAAGGAGTCGTTGCGGCGGTTGCGGCTTATGAATACAAAACAGTCGAAGACATGTTCGCTCTCGCAGCTTCGAAAGAGGAGACACCGCTCTTCATTTTGCTAGATGAGCTCGAAGACCCGCACAATCTCGGTTCGATTCTACGGACCGCCGATGCCGTTGGCGCACATGGAATCATCATTCCGAAACGTCGCTCGGTCGGTTTGACTCAAACGGTTGCCAAAGCCTCGACCGGGGCCATTGAGCATATTCCGGTGGCGCGTGTGACGAACTTGACACGGACACTTGAAGAGTTGAAGGAAAAAGGATTGTGGGTTGTCGGGACCGATGCGAAAGAAAGTCAGGACTATCGTCGATTGGATGGAAATATGCCACTTGTTGTGGTCATTGGAAGTGAGGGCAAGGGGATGAGCCGACTCGTGCGCGAATCGTGCGACTTCCTTGTTCATTTACCGATGGTCGGTCATGTCACGTCACTCAATGCATCTGTTGCAGCGGCGCTCCTCCTGTATGAGGTGCATCGCTCACGTCATCCATTGGCATGAGTATCCTGAAGCGCGAGCTCCTTCTTGTCGACGGATATAATATCATCGGCGCGTGGCCTCACTTGAGAAGTCTCCGCGATGTAGATTTTGAACAAGCACGCAATCTGTTGATTGAGGCGATGGCAGAATATCAGGCTGCGTCCGGCAAAGAGGTCACCATCGTGTTTGACGCCCACATGCGCTATGGTCGTGAATCCAAAGAGAAGCGGAGTCGGGTCGACGTTGTCTATACGAAAGAAAATGAGACAGCGGACGAATGGATTGAGCGGCGTGCCCATGAATTAGTGGATGACCGGCTCATTACATTATTCGTTGCGACGAACGATTTCACGGAGCAGTGGGTCATCTTTGGTCAAGGCGCATTGCGCGTTCCGGCAACCGAACTGTTGAAAGATTGGAAGCATGCGAAAACACTGATTGAGCAACAGCGCGTGTCGCTAGAGAAAGAACAAGCAAATCGGAAGACGATTGATATTCCACCACATATTCAAGCAAAGTTTGAAGAAATGCGACGTCGCAAATCAAAAGGTGATTGAAATCACGGACGAGTTCATGAAATGGACTCGTCTTTGTTTCGATTTTGACATTTTTTTGCAAAGGAATGTTGTATACTATTACATATATGAGTTACACAATATTTAATTGACGGAATTTTTAGAAATTTGTTTGACGCATAGGAGTAGGGAGCCCTATAATGGGACACAACCTTACATAGTTCAGGATCAATCGCCGGGGGGTAACGAGCATGAACGGATGGCCGTACGAACAGTTTGAAAAAATGTCAGACGAAGAGTTGGTCTTATTGGCGCGCAACGAAGGGGATAGCGACGCGCTCGAGTTTTTGATTGAACGATACCGGTATTTTGTGCGGGCGAAGGCACGTTCATACTTTTTGATTGGTGCAGATCATGAGGACATCGTCCAAGAGGGGATGATCGGCCTTTATAAAGGTGTGCGTGATTATAAAGACGAGCGACTTGCGTCATTCAAAAGCTTTGCCGAGATGTGCATTACCCGCCAGATGATCACGGCAATCAAGACGGCGACACGCCAAAAACATATTCCGCTCAATTCATATGTGTCACTCGATAAACCAATTTTTGATGAAGAGTCTGACCGGACGTTGCTCGATGTCATCTTGCCACCACATCCGACTGACCCACAAGAATTAATCGTGACACAGGAAGAACAGTCGTTCATGGAAGCGAAGATGGATGAGATCTTGAGTGACCTCGAACGGAAAGTCTTGCGTCTTTATTTAGACGGGCGTTCTTATCAAGAGATTTCAGATGACCTCGATCGTCATGTCAAATCGATCGATAATGCGTTACAGCGCGTGAAGAAGAAATTCGAGCGTCATGTCGACGTCCGGATGCTCACGAGCTAACCGATTATTGACCGCGTGCCTCCTATGTGATACTTTAAAAGCAGCGCCTTGTCCGTAGACGCCATTTACAGGAGGCGTTTTTTTTTCGCTCTTTTTTAAGAGAGAGTAGTCGAAAGGGGCGCTTATGAATGGCAAAGAAAGTAAGTCTCGCTTGCTCAGAATGCGGGTCTCGAGAGTACTCGACGACAAAAAAAGATGGCGTGTCGACACGGCTTGAAATGAAGAAGTTTTGTCGCCGCTGTAACGCGCATACGCTGCATCGGGAATCAAAGTAACGTAGATTGGCATTCAATGTAGGAGGAAGCTACCATGAACTTTTTGCGCGACGTATGGAAAGAGTTGAAGAAAACGAGTTGGCCGACTCGTAAAGAACTCACGAAATATACCATTACTGTCATCGCGACTGTTGTCGTGATTGGCCTGTTCGTGTTCGGCGTAGATACTGGGGTCAGTTATCTCGTCAATTTATTGATTAACTAAGGAAGAGGTGAAAGCCGTGGAGAAACAATGGTTTGTTGTCCAGACGTACTCAGGTTTTGAGAATAACGTCAAAGAAAACCTAGAACGTCGAATCGGTTCGATGAACATGGAAGATAAAATTTTCCGCGTCCTCGTCCCGACTGAAACGACGCAAGAAGAAGTCACATTGAAGAGTGGCGAGAAGAAAATCAAAGAACGTGAAGTCAAAAGTTTCCCGGGCTATGTGTTCGTAGAGATGGTCATGACTGACGATTCATGGTATGTTGTCCGCAACACGCCAAACGTCACCGGCTTCCTCGGTTCAACGGGTGGTGGGGCAAAACCAATCCCACTCCAACCGGACGAAGTGACAAACGTCTTGTCACAAATGGGACTCATCGAGAAGAAAGATCGTTACAACTATGAACTCGGTGACCTTGTCCGCGTGAAAGAAGGCGCATTTGAGAACTTTGAAGGAACAATCGACGAGATTGAAGCCGACAAAGAGAAGCTCAAAGTCGTGGTCGACATGTTCGGTCGTGAAACAAAAATTGAGCTTGATTTCGAACAAGTTCAGAAAATTAACTAAACCCACTTGCTAATCCGTAAAACGGATGGTACAATCGAAAATGTTTGATGTTGTGCTTTATTTCGGTACAAACTCGACCTAATAGATTGAGTGGGAGGGCGCACAACGTCCAAGAAACCACATTTTAGACTTAAGGAGGTGTGTCTCGTGGCGAAAAAAGTTTCTAAACTCGTTAAACTTCAAATCCCAGCTGGTAAAGCAAACCCAGCTCCACCAGTAGGTCCAGCACTTGGTCAAGCAGGTGTTAACATCATGGGATTCTGTAAAGAGTTCAACGCTCGTACACAAGACCAAGCCGGATTGATTATTCCTGTAGTCATCACGGTATACGAAGATCGTTCGTTTACATTCATTACGAAAACTCCACCAGCTGCAGTTCTCTTGAAGAAAGCTGCTGGTATCGAGAGTGGTTCTGGTGAACCAAACCGTAAGAAAGTAGCAACGGTTAAGCGTGACAAAGTTCGCGAAATCGCTGAACTTAAAATGCCTGACCTTAACGCATCATCTGTAGAAACAGCGATGCTTATGGTTGAAGGTACTGCACGTAGTATGGGTATTGTAATCGAAGACTAATTGCTAGTCTCTGGGGTTGTCGGTGAATACTGCTCACCTTCAATCCCTTCATTATGTGGGAGGAAATTCCGCTAACCACAAGGAGGAAAAGATCATGGGTAAAAAACACCAAGAAGCAGCTAAGCTTGTTGACCGCACGAAGTCATACGACCTCGCTGAAGCTGTCGAGCTCGTTCAAAAAACAGCTACTGCTAAATTCGATGAAACAATCGAAGTTGCTGTCCGTCTCGGCGTAGATCCGAAGAAAGCAGACCAACAAATCCGTGGTGCCGTTGTACTTCCACACGGTACTGGTAAAACACAAAAAGTTCTCGTCTTCGCAAAAGGTGAGAAAGTGAAAGAAGCGGAAGCTGCTGGAGCAGACTACGTTGGCGACGCTGAGTACATCAACAAAATCCAACAAGGATGGTTCGACTTCGATGTAATCGTTGCGACACCTGACATGATGGGTGAGGTTGGTAAACTTGGTCGTGTTCTCGGACCTAAAGGCCTCATGCCTAACCCGAAAACAGGAACAGTTACTTTCGACGTAGAAAAAGCAATCGCGGATATCAAAGCTGGTAAAGTTGAATACCGTGTTGATAAAGCTGGTAACATCCACGTTCCAGTTGGTAAGAAATCATTTGAAGCATCTAAACTCTCTGAGAACATCGAGACAATTCTCGAAACACTCATGAAAGTGAAGCCTGCTACTGCAAAAGGAACTTACCTTAAAAACATCTCGCTTTCATCTACAATGGGTCCTGGGATCCGTGTAGCGACTGCAGATTTCCTTAAGTAATCTTGTTGAAATAAATTGTTGACAACGTGTGACACCGCTGATAAAGTAATACACGTTCAACCGAATATGTTGGATTACCGTAGACAGAAGGTGGACATCGGTCCGTAAACCCTTCCGAGGTGTCTTTGCTCGAACTTGAGCCTGTTGTCACAGGTTTACTTTCAAACAATTACGCCCTCGTATGTCTTCATACGAGGGATTTCTTTTGGAGAGCAGCCTCTCGTCCGGTATAAGAATTGACTAGGAGGTGCAAACACATGGCAAACGAAAAAATCGTAGCTCAGAAATCGGCACTCGTCGATGAAATCGCTGAGAAAATGCAAGCGAGCGTTGGAACAGTTGTTGTTGACTACCGTGGACTTACAGTTGAAGAAGTGACTACACTCCGTAAATCACTCCGTGACGCTGGAATCGAGTTCAAAGTTTACAAGAACGGTCTTCTTCGCCGCGCAGCTACTCAGTCGAACTTCGAAGGTCTTGACGAAGTCTTCACTGGTCCTACAGCAATCGCCTTCTCTAAAGAAGACGTTATTGCTCCAGCGAAGATCTTGAACGACTTCTCGAAAGAGCACAAAGCGCTCGAACTTAAAGGCGGAATCATCGAAGGTAAAGTTTCTTCACTCGAAGAAATCAAAGCCCTTGCAGAACTTCCATCACGCGATGGTCTTCTCTCGATGCTTCTCAGCGTACTTCAAGCTCCAATCCGTGGGCTCGCAGTCGCAACAAATGCAATCGCAGAACAAAAAGAAGAGCAATCAGCTTAATTTTTGTCGCGTAGCGTAACTCAAAAAAACTTTTTCACAACATCAAAGGAGGAAAACCATAATGGCTTTCAACAAAGAGCAATTCATCGAAGACCTCAAATCAATGACGGTTCTCGAACTTAACGAACTCGTAAAAACAATCGAAGAAGAATTCGGCGTATCAGCAGCAGCTCCAGTAGCAGTTGCAGGTGCTGGCGCAGGCGCAGCAGCTGAAGAGAAAACTGAATTCGACGTAATCCTCACAAACGCTGGCGCTGGTAAAATCAACGTCATCAAAGCTGTTCGTGAAATCACAGGTCTCGGTCTTAAAGAAGCAAAAGCACTCGTTGACGGAACTCCAGCTCCAGTCAAAGAAGGCGTTTCTAAAGAAGACGCTGACGCAATCAAAGCTAAGCTTGAAGAAGCTGGCGCATCTGTTGAAGTTAAGTAATTCTACTTCACAACCTATAGAAGCTCGCCATGGCGAGCTTCTTTTATTTCCTTGAAGAATGGGTTAGGAGGTTCAACGCATGGGAGATCATTACTATACGAACGATCCACGTTCGGAAAGTGCCCCGGAGACATGGACGTACGAGTTGCGAGGGAAACAGTATCATTTCACTTCGGACCGCGGTGTGTTCTCGAAAGGGTCGGTCGATTTTGGGTCACGTCTTTTAATTGAAACGTTTGAGATGCCTGATGTGTCGGGACGTATTTTAGATGTAGGCTGCGGCTATGGTCCGATGGGGATCTCGCTTGCCGATGCCTCTGGGCGTGAGGCCTTGCTCATTGATGTGAATGAGCGTGCGCTGGCGCTCTCTGAGCAAAACGCCGCCCGTAATGGAGTGACGGTCGAAACACGGCTTTCTCACGCGTATGACGCGGTGGGGGGAGAACGGTTTGCCGCCATTGTCACCAATCCGCCGATTCGTGCGGGGAAACAAGTCGTCCATACGATCTTGCGTGAAGCACATACGCACCTCGTCGATGGAGGAGCAATCTATGTCGTCATTCAAAAGAAACAAGGAGCACCTTCTGCTAAAAAGTTATTAGAAGAGGTGTTTGGTCAAGTTGAAACGATCGCGAAAGAAAAAGGTTACTTTATTTTCCGAGCAATTCGGTCTTGACAAACGGTGAAGTCTTGTTGACTCGCTATAACGTATATGCTAACATTATAAAATGCCATTGGAATGGAATTCGCTTGAAACTGCCGTGTCTGCCGCTTTTTAGAGACGGAAAACGAGCGACATTCAATGACAATGTTCGATTATTACGCCCGAAAAATTCGCTAAAGAATTGGGGGTCTGAGAGGTGAATCAGTTGACTGGTCAACTTGTTCAGTACGGTCGTCACCGTCAGAGAAGAAGCTTTGCCCGTATCAGTGAGGTATTAGAGCTTCCGAATTTGATTGAAATTCAAACTGCTTCTTATGAGTGGTTCTTGCGTGAAGGATTGAAGGAAATGTTCACAGACATTTCACCGATTTCCGACTTCACAGGAAACCTCGTATTGGAGTTCATCGATTACTCGCTCAGTGAGCCGAAGTATTCTATCGATGAATCGAAGGAGCGCGACGTTACTTATTCTGCGCCACTTCGCGTAAAAGTGCGTCTCCAAAACAAAGAGACAGGTGAGCTCAAAGAACAAGAAGTGTTCATGGGGGATTTCCCGCTCATGACAGAATCGGGAACGTTTATCATCAATGGTGCAGAACGCGTCATCGTTTCCCAGCTTGTCCGTTCACCGAGCGTGTACTATAACGCTAAACTCGATAAAAACGGTAAACGTGGATTTGGCGCAACTGTCATTCCGAACCGTGGTGCTTGGCTCGAACTCGAGACAGATGCCAAAGATATCGTTTATGTTCGTATCGACCGTACCCGTAAAATTCCGGTAACGGTGTTGTTGCGTGCCCTCGGATTCGGTACGGACCAAGAAATTATCGACCTTCTCGGGGATGACGAATACCTTCGTAACACCCTTGAAAAAGATAATACGGAGTCTACAGAGAAAGCGTTGATCGAGATTTATGAGCGTCTCCGCCCTGGTGAACCACCAACGGTAGAAAATGCGAAATCTCTTCTCGTATCACGTTTCTTCGACCCGAAACGTTACGACTTAGCGAACGTCGGTCGCTATAAGATGAACAAAAAACTTCATCTTAAGAACCGTTTGTTCGGTCAAAAATTAGCGGAAACGCTCGTGGACCCGGAAACAGGCGAAGTACTCGCCGAAGCTGGAACAATCCTCGACCGCCGCAACTTAGATCGTATCCTCCCGCACTTGGAGAACGGCCTTGGCTATATCGATGCGGAACCAACTGGTGGTGTCGCTGAAGGTGAGCCATTCGGTCTTCAGTCAATCAAAGTCATCTCACCGGATGACCCAGATGGAGAGCGTATCTTGAACATCATCGGAAATGGCAATATCGATCGCAGCGTAAAACATATTACGCCAGCCGATATTATCGCTTCAATCAACTACTTCTTCAACTTACTTCACGAAGTCGGAACAACAGATGACATCGACCACTTAGGAAACCGTCGTCTTCGTTCAGTCGGAGAACTTCTCCAAAACCAATTCCGGATCGGGCTTTCCCGTATGGAACGTGTCGTAAAAGAACGTATGTCGATTCAAGATCAAAATGCGATCACACCACAGGCGCTCATCAACATCCGCCCGGTTATCGCATCACTTAAAGAGTTCTTCGGTAGCTCGCAATTGTCACAGTTCATGGACCAAACGAACCCGCTCGCAGAGCTCACGCACAAGCGTCGTCTCTCTGCACTTGGACCGGGTGGTTTGACACGTGAGCGTGCTGGTTTCGAAGTTCGAGACGTTCACTATTCGCACTACGGTCGGATGTGTCCAATCGAAACACCAGAGGGGCCGAACATCGGACTCATCAACTCACTCTCGTCTTATGCGAAAGTGAACGAGTACGGTTTCATCGAAGCACCATACCGTCGTGTTGACCCAGAAACAGGTCTTGTCACTGGCGACATTCAATATATGACGGCTGATGAGGAAGACCTCTATGTCGTCGCACAGGCAAACATGCCGCTCACAGAAGATGGCCACTTTGCAGACGAACAAGTTCTTTGCCGTTTCCGCGGACAAAACTTGTCAGTCGAGCCAAGCCGAGTGGACTACATGGACGTTTCGCCGAAACAGGTTGTTTCTGCTGCAACGGCATGTATCCCGTTCCTCGAGAACGATGACTCGAACCGTGCCCTCATGGGAGCGAACATGCAACGTCAAGCAGTACCACTCCTTCAACCGGATTCACCGATTGTCGGTACCGGCATGGAGTACGTATCTGCGAAAGACTCTGGGGCAGCTATTGTTGCGAAATACCCAGGTGTCGTCGAACGCGTCACAGCGCGTGAAATCTTGATCCGTCGCACGTCTGACGTGAACGGTTCTGAGGTTTCAGGTGACCTTGACCGTTACAAACTTCAAAAATATGTCCGTTCGAACCAAGGGACATGCTATAACCAAAAACCAATCATCGCAGCTGGTGACCGTGTCGAAAAAGGAGAAATCCTTGCAGACGGTCCATCGATGGATATGGGTGAGCTCGCGCTCGGCCGTAACGTCGTCGTTGCCTTCATGACATGGGATGGTTACAACTATGAGGATGCGATCATCATGAGTGAGCGTCTCGTGAAAGATGACGTGTACACGTCGATTCATATCGAAGAGTACGAGTCAGAGTCACGCGACACGAAACTCGGACCAGAGGAAATCACACGTGATATTCCAAACGTCGGAGATGACGCACTTCGTAACTTGGACGATCGTGGAATTATCCGCATCGGAGCTGAAGTCAAGGATGGCGATATCCTCGTCGGTAAAGTAACACCTAAGGGCGTTACAGAATTGACGGCGGAAGAGCGTCTCTTGCACGCAATCTTCGGTGAGAAGGCACGTGAAGTACGTGATACGTCACTTCGTGTACCAAACGGTGGAGACGGAATCATCTTGGATGTCAAAGTGTTCGACCGTGAAAACGGTGACGAGTTGTCTCCAGGCGTCAACCAAATGGTACGTGTCTATATCGTTCAAAAACGTAAGATTCACGAAGGGGATAAGATGGCGGGACGTCACGGTAACAAAGGTGTTATCTCGCGAATCCTCCCTGAAGAAGATATGCCATACATGCCAGACGGTACACCGGTTGACATCATGCTCAACCCGCTTGGGGTACCATCTCGTATGAACATCGGTCAGGTACTTGAACTCCACCTTGGTATGGCAGCGAAGAAGCTCGGTATCAAAGTGGCAACACCTGTATTCGATGGAGCGCGTGAGGAAGACGTATGGGCAACGATTGAAGAGGCTGGTATGGATAAAGATGCGAAAACGCGTCTCTATGACGGTCGTACGGGTGAACCGTTCGATAACCGCGTCTCGGTCGGTGTCATGTACATGATCAAACTCGCGCACATGGTTGATGACAAACTTCACGCTCGTTCGACAGGACCATACTCACTCGTTACGCAACAACCGCTCGGTGGTAAAGCACAGTTCGGTGGTCAGCGCTTCGGGGAGATGGAAGTTTGGGCTCTTGAAGCGTACGGTGCAGCCTACACGCTCCAAGAAATCTTGACAATCAAGTCGGATGACACGGTCGGTCGTGTGAAAGCATATGAGGCCATCGTGAAAGGTGAGAGCGTTCCGAAAGCGGGCGTTCCTGAATCATTCCGCGTCTTGATTAAAGAGCTTCAAGCGCTCGGTATGGAAGTCAAGATGATGTCAGCGGATGATGAAGAAGTCGAAATGAAAGATGAAGATGACGACAACATCCCGAACGCAACATCGGCGTTAGAACAAGTCGTTCAACCGACTGTTACGGAAGAGGAATAAGGCGAAAAGGGAGGTCGGCCCCTTGGTAGATGTTAATCGATTTGAATATATGAAAATCGGCTTGGCTTCATCAGAGAAGATCCGTTCGTGGTCTTACGGTGAAGTCAAAAAGCCGGAAACGATCAACTATCGTACACTTAAACCAGAGAAGGACGGATTATTCTGTGAACGAATCTTCGGTCCTACGAAAGACTGGGAATGTTACTGTGGGAAATACAAACGTATCCGTTATAAAGGAGTCATTTGTGACCGCTGTGGCGTTGAAGTGACGAAAGCGAAAGTGCGTCGCGAGCGAATGGGCCATATCGAGCTCGCGGCACCAGTTTCGCACATCTGGTACTTCAAAGGGATTCCAAGCCGCATGGGGCTTGTTCTCGACATGTCACCACGTGCGCTTGAAGAAGTCATTTACTTCGCATCTTACGTGGTCACAGAGCCAGGTGATACTCCGCTTGAGAAGAAACAACTTCTCTCGGAAAAAGAATTCCGTCTCTATCGTGAAAAATACGGTAGCGACTTCAAAGCAGACATGGGTGCTGAAGCCATCCGTACACTTCTTCAAGACGTTAATCTTGAAAAAGAAGTAGGCGAGCTTCGTGAAGAGTTGAAAACAGTCCAAGGTCAACGTCGTACACGTGCGATTAAGCGCTTGGAAGTTCTCGATGCATTCTTCACTTCAGGAAACAATCCAGACTGGATGATCCTTGAAGTACTTCCTGTCATCCCACCAGAGCTTCGCCCGATGGTACAGCTTGATGGTGGACGCTTTGCGACATCTGACTTGAACGATTTGTATCGTCGAGTCATCAACCGGAACAACCGTCTCAAACGTTTGCTCGACCTCGGCGCGCCGAACATCATCGTGCAAAACGAGAAGCGTATGCTTCAAGAAGCGGTTGACGCCCTCATCGACAACGGTCGTCGTGGTCGTCCGGTAACAGGTCCTGGTAACCGTCCGCTTAAATCACTTTCACACATGTTGAAAGGGAAACAAGGTCGTTTCCGTCAAAACCTTCTCGGTAAACGGGTCGACTATTCAGGACGTTCGGTTATCGTCGTAGGTCCGAACTTGAAGATGTATCAGTGTGGTCTTCCAAAAGAGATGGCGCTTGAACTCTTCAAACCGTTCGTGATGAAAGAGCTTGTCGGTCGCGGCATCGCTTCAAACATCAAGAACGCCAAACGCAAAATCGAGAAGATGCAACCTGAAATCTGGGGCGTCCTTGAAGAAGTCATTCGTGAGCATCCGGTCCTCTTGAACCGTGCCCCGACACTTCACCGCCTTGGTATTCAAGCATTCGAACCGATTCTTGTTGAAGGTCGTGCGATTCGCCTTCACCCACTCGTATGTACGGCATACAACGCCGACTTCGATGGTGACCAAATGGCCGTCCACGTTCCGCTCTCTGCAGAAGCACAAGCGGAAGCACGTCTTCTCATGCTCGCTGCGCAGAACATCTTGAACCCGAAAGACGGAAAACCAGTTGTTACACCATCGCAGGATATGGTCCTCGGTAACTACTACATCTCACTCGAACGTGAAGATGCCGTCGGTCAAGGGAAAGTGTTCTCGAACGTCAACGAAGCGTTGATTGCTTACCAAAACGGTTATGTCCACTTGCACTCGCGTGTGGCACTTCCGGCACGTACGCTCAACAACCCGACGTTCACAGACGAACAGAACGAGAAATTGCTCATTACGACAGTTGGTAAGATGATCTTCAACGAAATCTTGCCAAATACGTTCCCATACTTGAACGAGCCGACGATGGAAAACTTACAGGAAGCAACGCCTGATAAGTACTTCATCGACAAAGGGGCGAACGTTGCGGAAGAAATCGCATCACGTCCAATCATCGACCCGTTCAAAAAAGGGTTCCTTGGAAAAGTCATCGCGGAAGTGTTCCAGAAGTTTGAAACGACGGAAACAAGCCGCATGCTTGACCGGATGAAAGATCTTGGCTTCAAGCACTCGACAAAAGCGGGTGTGACGGTTGGGATTGCCGATATCATCGTACTTCCGGATAAACAGGAAATCCTTGATGAAGCACAAAAACAAGTCGACCAAATCATGAAGTCGTTCCGTCGTGGTCTCATCACTGAAGATGAGCGTTACGAGCGCGTTGTCCGTGCTTGGAACGAAGCGAAGGATGAAATTCAATCTCGATTGATGAAATCCCTCAACCGCCTGAACCCAATCTTCATGATGTCTGACTCAGGTGCCCGTGGTAACGCATCGAACTTTACGCAGCTTGCGGGTATGCGTGGTTTGATGGCCGCTCCATCTGGTCGCATCATCGAACTTCCAATCAAATCGTCATTCCGTGAAGGTCTGACGGTTCAAGAGTACTTCATCTCGACTCACGGGGCTCGTAAAGGTCTTGCCGATACAGCCTTGAAGACAGCCGATTCAGGTTACTTGACGCGTCGTCTCGTTGACGTAGCGCAAGATGTCATCATCCGTGAAGAGGATTGTGGAACAGACCGCGGAATCCGTGTTTCTGCACTCCGCGAAGGTACGGAAGAAATCGAAAGCTTGTACGACCGTCTCGTCGGACGTACATCGTTTGAAACGGTCACACACCCTGAAACGGGCGAAGTGTTGATCGATAAGAACGAATTGATCACAGAAGACATCGCGCGCATCATTGTAGATGCGGGTGTTGAAAAAGTTGAAATCCGTACAGCCTTCACATGTAACACGTCACACGGCGTATGTAAGAAGTGTTACGGACGCAACTTGGCAACTGGATCAAATGTTGAAGTCGGGGAAGCCGTCGGTATCATTGCCGCACAATCAATCGGTGAGCCAGGAACGCAGCTTACAATGCGTACCTTCCACACAGGTGGGGTTGCCGGAGACGATATCACACAAGGTCTTCCACGTATCCAAGAGGTATTCGAAGCCCGTAACCCGAAAGGTCAAGCGGTCATCTCGGAAATCTCTGGTACGGTCATCGACTTCACAGAATCGCGTGACAAGCGTGAACTCACGGTCGAAGGATTCAGTGAGACTCGCTCATACACGATTCCATTCGGAGCGCGTCTCCGCGTTCAAATCGGCGACACAGTAGAAGCCGGTGAAGTCTTCACGGAAGGTTCGATCGATCCGAAAGAATTGCTCGCCGTCCGTGGTGTATCTGGTGTTCAGAACTATCTTCTCCAAGAAGTTCAAAAAGTTTACCGGATGCAAGGGGTAGAAATCGGTGATAAGCACGTTGAGGTCATGGTTCGCCAAATGCTTCGTCGTGTCAAAGTTATCGAATCAGGTGACACACCACTTCTCCCTGGATCACTCGTCGACATCAGCGTCTTCAAAGAAGCGTGTAAAGATGCGATTCGTGATGGAAAACACCCAGCGACTGCGAAACCAGTCCTTCTCGGAATCACGAAAGCTTCACTTGAGACAGATTCGTTCCTCTCAGCGGCTTCGTTCCAAGAAACGACTCGCGTCTTGACAGATGCAGCAATCAAAGGGAAACGTGACTATCTCCTCGGACTCAAAGAGAACGTCATCATCGGTAAACTCGTTCCAGCTGGTACTGGAATGGCCGTCTACCGTGATGTGGAACTCAAAGAAGATGAGGCGCCAGTTGCGCTCGAAGATACAACAGTCGAGTAAAATACGTCTTGACAGCGCAGGTTGGCGGTGCTACTATGATTTAGTGCCGCCAATCGGTTGTTGTCGATGACAACGATGTCCAGCAGTCGGCAAGCTACTTGGACGTCCATCCGAACTTTCTACGGGAAGGTTTGGCTGCTACAATTGCCACTTTCAAGGTATAACTCACGTTTTTGCGAGGTCATGGAATGCCTACGCCTCGTAAAAACGTTTCGTTATGACCTTAAATGAACCACCCGGGTCGGTGGGACTAGAAAATAGCAACATTCAGGAAGGGAGGATCTTCAAAGATGCCTACTATTAACCAGTTAGTCCGTAAAGGACGTAAATCGAAAGTCGTGAAATCTGACTCTCCAGCACTTAACAAAGGTTACAACAGTTTCATCAAGTCACAAACAAACGTGAGCTCACCACAAAAACGTGGTGTTTGTACACGTGTTGGTACAATGACTCCGAAGAAACCGAACTCGGCGCTTCGTAAGTATGCTCGTGTTCGTTTGACTAACCAAATCGAAGTGACTGCGTACATCCCAGGTATTGGCCACAACCTTCAAGAGCACAGCGTTGTTCTTATCCGTGGAGGACGTGTAAAAGACTTACCAGGGGTACGTTACCACATCGTTCGTGGTGCGCTTGACACTGCAGGTGTTGATGGACGTATGCAAGGCCGTTCTAAATACGGTACGAAACGTCCGAAAGCTGCGAAGAAGTAATTCTCGCAAACTAAACTACAATTGAAATTTTGAAAGGAGGGTACTCGGATGCGTAAAAACCGTGCAGAACGTCGTGACGTTATCGCAGATCCGATCTACAACTCGAAATTGGTAACTCGCCTCATTAACCGTGTCATGTTAGACGGTAAAAAAGGTACAGCTCAAACTATCATTTACAACGCATTTGGCATCATCGCTGAACGCTCAGGCAAAGAGCCTATGGAAGTGTTCGAAGAAGCAATGAACAACATCATGCCTGTACTTGAAGTTAAAGCACGCCGTGTAGGTGGAGCTAACTACCAAGTTCCTGTAGAAGTTCGTCCAGAGCGCCGTACAACACTTGGTCTTCGTTACCTCGTGAACTACGCTCGTCTCCGCAACGAAAAAACGATGGAGCAACGTATCGCGAACGAAATCATGGATGCAGCCAACAACACTGGTGCATCTGTTAAGAAACGCGAAGACATGCATAAGATGGCAGAAGCTAACAAAGCGTTTGCTCACTATCGTTGGTAATTTAATCGTAAAGTCCACTCCGCCAAGCATGGCTTAACGGAGTGGCTTTCGGGTATAATCATATCGTGTGCGCGCACACGAAAATCAAACATGCGGAAGGAGAATACCCAGTATGGCAAGAGAATTCTCCCTAAAGAATACTCGTAACATCGGGATCATGGCTCACATCGATGCCGGTAAAACGACAACAACTGAACGTATTCTTTATTACACAGGTCGTATCCATAAAATTGGTGAAACGCACGAAGGTGCTTCACAAATGGACTGGATGGAGCAGGAGCAAGAGCGTGGAATCACGATCACTTCGGCTGCGACAACTGCACAGTGGAATGGCCACCGTGTAAACATCATCGATACACCTGGACACGTAGACTTCACTGTAGAAGTTGAACGTTCACTCCGTGTACTTGATGGTGCGGTTGCTGTACTTGACGCTCAGTCAGGTGTAGAACCACAAACAGAAACTGTATGGCGTCAAGCGACGACATATGGTGTACCACGTGTCGTATTCGTCAACAAGATGGATAAAATCGGCGCAGACTTCTTGTACTCTGTGAAGACGCTCCACGATCGTCTTCAAGCGAACGCTTACGCGATCCAACTCCCAATCGGAGCAGAGGACGATTTCAAAGGGATCATCGATCTCGTTGAAATGAAGACTTACATGTACAACAACGACCTCGGTACTGACATCGAAGTAATAGACGGCTTCCCAGCTGACATGGCTGACCAAGCTGAAGAACTTCGCGGTCAATTGATCGAAGGTGTTGCTGACTTCAACGAAGAGTTGATGATGAAGTACCTTGAAGGTGAAGAGATTTCAATCGATGAATTGAAAGCTGCAATCCGTCAAGCGACACTTAGCGTTGAATTCTACCCTGTACTCGTTGGTTCTGCCTTCAAAAACAAAGGTGTTCAGCTCATGCTTAACGCCGTTGTTGATTACCTCCCATCACCAGTTGATGTAGAGTCAATCAAAGGGATCAACCTCGATACAGAAGAAGAAATCACGCGTGAGCCTTCTGATGAAGCTCCATTCTCAGCACTTGCGTTCAAAGTTATGACTGACCCTTACGTCGGTAAATTGACGTTCTTCCGCGTGTACTCTGGTACAGCTGAAGCAGGATCATACGTGAAGAACTCGACTAAAGGGAAGCGTGAGCGTCTCGGTCGTATCCTTCAAATGCACGCAAACAGCCGTGAAGAGATTCCAATGGTATTCGCTGGTGACATCGCCGCTGCTGTTGGTTTCAAAGACACGACTACTGGTGACACGCTTTGCTCTGAGAAAGATAACATCGTTCTCGAGTCAATGACGTTCCCAGAACCAGTTATCTCGGTTGCAATCGAGCCTAAATCGAAAGCAGACCAAGATAAGATGGGTCAAGCTCTTGCGAAACTCGCAGAAGAAGATCCAACATTCCGCACTGAAACAAACCCTGAGACTGGTCAAACGATCATCTCTGGTATGGGTGAGCTTCACCTTGACATCCTCGTTGACCGTATGCGTCGCGAATTCAAAGTAGAAGCTAACGTTGGTGCACCACAAGTTGCTTACCGTGAAACAATCCGTGGCGCTGCGAAGATCGATTCGAAATTCGTTCGTCAGTCTGGTGGACGCGGTCAGTACGGTCACGTTGTCGTAGAATTCGAGCCGAACGAAGAAGGCGCTGGATTCGAGTTCGAGAACAAGATCGTCGGTGGTGTTGTACCACGTGAATACGTCCCTGCTGTTCAAAACGGGATTGAAGAAGCTCTCGAAAACGGTATCCTCGCTGGTTACCCAGTAGTAGACGTTAAAGCTCGTCTCGTATTCGGTTCGTACCACGATGTCGACTCGAACGAGATGGCGTTTAAAGTTGCTGCTTCGATGGCGGTTAAACAACTTAAGGACCAAGCGAAAGCTGTTATCCTTGAGCCAATGATGCGTGTTGAAGTTGTTATCCCAGAAGAATACATGGGTGACATCATGGGTGACGTTACGTCACGCCGTGGACGCGTAGAAGGTATGGAAGCTCGCGGTAACGCACAAGTCGTTAAAGCGATGATTCCACTTTCAGAAATGTTCGGTTACGCAACATCACTTCGTTCACGTACACAAGGACGCGGAACGTACTCGATGCACTTCGATCACTACGAAGAAGTACCGAAATCAATCGCTGAAGAAATCGTCAAAAAAGCGAACGGCTAATAACGGTTGTATCGCTAGATTGATTGTTGTAAGCTAAGGAGGACGTATGTTAAAAGTAGCCTACGTCTTCCTAGTTAAATAAAACTAATCGTTTAATAGAGGAGGAATCTAGAATGGGTAAAGAAAAATTCGACCGTTCTAAGCCGCACGTTAACGTTGGTACAATTGGCCACGTTGACCACGGTAAAACAACTTTGACTGCAGCAATCTCTGCTGTACTTTCACGTGCACAAGGTAAAACAGCTACTAAGTTCGACCAAATCGATGGTGCTCCAGAAGAGCGCGAGCGCGGTATCACAATCGCAACAGCTCACATCGAGTACGAAACTGACAAGCGTCACTACGCACACGTTGACTGCCCAGGACACGCTGACTATGTTAAAAACATGATCACTGGTGCTGCTCAAATGGACGGCGCGATCCTCGTTGTATCTGCAACAGATGGCCCAATGCCACAAACACGTGAGCACATCCTTCTTTCACGTCAAGTAGGTGTTCCTTACATCGTAGTATTCATGAACAAAGTTGACATGGTAGACGACGAAGAGCTTCTCGAACTCGTTGAAATGGAAATCCGTGAACTTCTTTCTGAATACGACTTCCCAGGCGACGACCTCCCTGTAATCAAAGGTTCTGCACTTGGCGCACTTAACGGTGAAGCTCAGTGGGAAGAAAAAGTTATGGAACTCATGAACGCTGTTGATGAGTACATCCCAGAACCAGTTCGTGACACTGAAAAAGACTTCATGATGCCTGTTGAGGACGTATTCTCAATCACTGGTCGTGGTACTGTAGCGACTGGTCGTGTTGAGCGTGGTGTTCTCCGCGTCAACGACGAGATCGAAATCGTTGGTCTTACAGAAGAAACGAAGAAAACTGTATGTACTGGTGTAGAGATGTTCCGTAAGCTTCTTGACTATGCTGAAGCTGGCGACAACATCGGTGCACTTCTCCGTGGTGTATCACGTGACGACATCGAGCGTGGACAAGTACTTGCTAAGCCAGGTTCAATCACACCACACTCTAAATTCAAAGCATCAATCTACGTTCTTTCTAAAGAAGAGGGTGGCCGTCACACGCCATTCTTCGCGAACTACCGTCCGCAGTTCTACTTCCGTACAACTGACGTAACAGGTATCGTTCACCTTCCAGAAGGTACTGAAATGGTAATGCCAGGAGACAACATCGAGTTGACGATCGAATTGATTTCTACAATCGCGATCGAAGACGGTACACGTTTCTCTATCCGTGAGGGTGGCCGTACTGTAGGTGCTGGTTCAGTAACAGAAATCATCGAGTAATCGATTGATTCAACTGAACAACATTAAGCAGTCCGCAATATGCGGGCTGCTTTTTTGTGTTTCCATCACAACATGGTAAGATGAGGCATACGAGAAAGGAGTGGCGTCATGCTGAAGCAACTAGAGACTATTTGTCGCTTGAATGGGATTGAGTATCGCATTGGCGGTTCTGAGCTGTTAAAGCATCATGGCATCGTCGAGGTAACGAATGACATCGATGTTTTTGTTGAACCGGACCAGTTTGAAAAAATCGATCGCGTACTTAGTCGTGCTGGGGAGAAGAAACCATCAGATTCTCACGACGCATACGTAACGACCTACTTTGGAGAGTATATATTCGAGGGAACAGATGTGGACGTCATGTCTAGTTTCCGAATGAAGTGTACCGACGGAATCTATACGCATCCTTTCATTGAACCAGATGGACAATGGATGCACCTAGAAGAGTGGGTCGTCCTTTACACGGTCATCGGACGAGAGGATAAATTAGCGTCATTGCTCCGCTATTTCAAGACGCACAGTGTTAATGAAGGAATTGTTCAAGACTGTTTAAAACGAGCGCCACAATCGGTCATAGAAGGGGTGACAGAGCGTTTTGGAGAGGTGATGAAACGCTAGGTCGAGTTGACATGGGAGTTCGTTTGAAAAATAGTTCAATAAAAGAATGAATTTTTGCTTGCAAAAGCTCGCGAATCTTGTTACATTAGGGAACGTTGAGCAACTCATCAGACAACCAGCAACTTCAAAAATCTAATCTTGCATTCCATGACCAGATTAGATATAATGATTAAGTGTTTGTGCGAGTGGTGAGAGACTTTACAGCAGAAAACGGGTCCAATCGTTGATTTGCAATGATCGGATGCCTCTGCTGACACAAGCACGCTGCGTTGAAGCGGGAGGTTATGACACGCCAGGCAGCATTGCCATGGCCGGTGTGGAAATTTCCGCGGAGAATTGTCTATTTTTAAAGTAGGCGACAAAGGAGGGAAACAAACATGGCAAATGAAAAAATTCGTATTCGTTTAAAAGCATATGACCATCGCGTTCTCGATCAATCAGCTGAGAAGATCGTTGACACTGCGAAGCGTTCAGGTGCAAAGGTGTCGGGTCCAATCCCGCTCCCAACTGAAAAATCGGTTTACACGATTCTTCGTGCGGTTCACAAGTACAAAGATGCTCGTGAGCAGTTCGAAATGCGTACACACAAACGCTTGATCGACATCGTAAACCCAACACCGAAAACAGTCGATTCGCTTATGCGTCTCGAGTTACCATCAGGTGTAGACATCGAAATTAAACTTTAATTCTTCATATAGTAGATACTAGCCAGAAGAGACAATTAATTATTAACAGGAGGTGTATCTCATGGCTAAAGGAATCTTAGGAACAAAACTTGGTATGACTCAAATCTTCAACGAAGCAGGCGAAGTTGTACCAGTAACAGTAGTTGCTGTAGAAGGTAACGTCGTTCTTCAACTTAAAACAGTTGACACAGACGGTTACGAAGCAGTTCAACTTGGTTTCGGAGACATCAAAGAATCACGTCAAAACAAACCATCAAAAGGTCACGCTGCGAAAGCAAACGCGACACCTAAGCGCTTCATCAAAGAAGTTCGTACTTCAGTAGAAGGATACGAAATCGGTCAAGAGATTAAGGCAGACATTTTCGCTGCAGGTGAATTAGTAGACGTAACAGGTACATCGAAAGGTAAAGGATTCCAAGGTGCGATCAAGCGTCACGGACAATCACGTGGACCAATGGCTCACGGTTCGCGCTACCACCGTCGTCCTGGTTCGATGGGTCCTGTCGCTCCTAACCGCGTATTTAAAGGGAAACTTCTTCCTGGTCAAATGGGTGGAGAGCGTAAAACAATTCAAAACCTTGAAGTCGTTAAAGTTGATGTGGAACGTGGCCTTCTCCTCGTGAAAGGTGCTATCCCAGGCGCTCGTAAATCGAACGTCATCATCAAATCAGCGGTCAAAGGTAACTAATTAACTGCACGGAAAGGAGGAATTACGAATGCCTAAAGTAGCTTTGCTTAACCAAACAGGTTCACAAGTTGGCGAAATCGAATTGGCAGAAGCCATCTTCGGAATCGAGCCAAACGAATCAGTACTTTACGACGCAATCGTCATGCAACAAGCATCACGCCGTCAAGGTACTCACGATACGAAAGGTCGCTCGGAAGTACGCGGTGGCGGCCGTAAACCATGGAAACAAAAGGGAACTGGTCGTGCGCGCCAAGGTTCTATCCGCTCACCACAATGGGTTGGTGGTGGTACAGTCTTCGGTCCAACACCACGTTCATACTCTTACAAACTTCCTAAGAAGGTTCGTCGTTTAGCACTTCTCTCGGCTCTTTCGTCGAAAGTACAAAACAACGAAATCATCGTCCTCGAAGGCCTTGCTTTCGATGCACCAAAAACAAAAGATATGGCTGCTGTACTCAACAGCTTATCAGTAGAACGTAAGGCTCTTGTAGTCACAGCGGACTACAATGAGACTATCGCTCTCGCAGCTCGTAACATCCCAGGAGTGACTGTGATCGACGCAGCAGGCGTAAACGTTCTTGACCTCGTTGCTAACGACAAAGTCATCTTCACTAAAGATGCGGTTGCGAAGGTAGAGGAGGTGCTTGCATAATGGCTCAAGCATACGATATCATCAAACGTCCGATCATCACTGAGCGTTCAGTTAGCCTCATGGAAGCTAACAAATACGTTTTCGAAATCGACGTAAAAGCGACTAAATCGCAAGTGAAACACGCTATCGAAACAATCTTCAACGTGAAAGTTGCTTCGGTAAACACAATGAACTACAAACCGAAAGCGAAACGTGTCGGTCGTCACTCTGGTTACACAGCTCGTCGTAAAAAAGCGATCGTAACCCTTGCTGAAGGCAACACAATCGACTTCCTCGGTTAATTAACTACCTTAGAAGAAAAGGAGGGAATCCTCGATGGCAATCAAAAAGTTTAAGCCGACCACTAACGGTCGTCGTAACATGACATCTCTCGACTTTGCAGAGATCACAACGAATCGCCCTGAAAAATCGTTAACTGAAAAGCTTTCGAAAAAAGGCGGACGTAACAACCAAGGTCGCTTGACTGTTCGTCACCAAGGTGGCGGTCACAAGCGTAAATACCGTATCATCGATTTCAAACGTAACAAAGATGGCGTTGCAGGACGCGTAGCAACGATCGAATACGATCCAAACCGTTCAGCAAACATCGCACTCATCAACTATGTAGATGGTGAGAAACGTTACATCCTCGCTCCTAAGGGCATCAAAGTAGGCATGGAAATCATGTCTGGTCCTGAAGCGGATATCAAAGTGGGGAACGCTCTTCCACTCGTAAACATCCCTGTCGGTACAACAATCCACAACATCGAGCTTAAGCCTGGTAAAGGCGGTCAGCTAGTTCGTGCGGCTGGTGCATCGGCACAAATCCAAGGACGTGACGGCAAGTACGTCATCGTTCGTCTTCAATCAGGTGAATCACGCTTGTTCCTCGGCACTTGCCGCGCGACAATCGGTTCAGTTGGTAACGAAGAACACGAACTCGTAAACATCGGTAAAGCAGGACGTTCACGTTGGTTAGGCAAACGCCCAACAGTACGTGGTTCTGTAATGAACCCGGTTGATCACCCACACGGTGGTGGTGAAGGTCGTGCGCCAATCGGTCGTTCGGGCCCACTTACTCCTTGGGGTAAACCAGCTCTTGGTCTTAAGACTCGTAAGAAAAACAAATCGAGCGACATGTACATCCTTCGTCGCCGTAAGAAATAATTACTACATGATTCTCGGGCGGTTCGAAAGGGCCGTTCCCGAATCATTCCAAAGGGAGGTTCTAACATGGGTCGCAGCTTGAAAAAAGGTCCATTCGCAGATCACCACTTACTCGCTAAAGTTGACAAACTCAACGAATCTGGTGAGAAGCAAGTCATCAAAACTTGGTCACGTCGCTCGACGATCTTCCCAGAATTCATGGGTCACACGTTCGGTGTGCACGATGGTCGTAAACACGTACCAGTATTCGTGACAGAAGACATGGTTGGTCACAAACTTGGTGAATTCGCTCCAACACGCACGTACAAAGGTCACGGATCAGACAAGAAAACGAAACGGTAATTTGAGGGGAGGTCAAATCCATGCAAGCTAAAGCATCAGCTAATATGGTCCGTCTTGCTCCTCGCAAAGCACGTCTCGTTGTAGACTTAATTCGCGGGAAACAAGTCGGCGAAGCGCTCTCTGTCCTTGCTCACACGAACAAGGCAGCATCGCCAGTCGTTGAAAAAGTATTAAAATCAGCGATTGCTAACGCAGAGCACAACTACGATATGAACATTGAGAACCTCGTTGTAACAGAAGCTTACGTAAACGAAGGTCCAACACTCAAACGCTTCCGCCCACGTGCGATGGGTCGCGCAAGCCGTATTAACAAACGCACAAGCCACATCCACATCGTGGTAACTGAGAAATAAGGAGGGATATGTAGTGGGTCAAAAGGTAAATCCGCACGGTCTTCGCGTTGGTGTTATCAAAGACTGGGATTCGCGTTGGTACGCTGAGAAAGACTACGCTGATCTCCTTCATGAAGACTTCGTTATTCGTGAATACATCGAAAACAAAATGAAGGATGCTAGTGTTTCTAAAGTTGAAATCGAACGCGCTGCAAACCGCGTGAACATTTCGCTTCACACTGCGAAGCCAGGTATGGTAATCGGTAAAGGTGGTTCTGAAATCGAATCACTCCGTAAACACATTACAAAAATCGCTGACGGAAAACGCGTTCACATCAACGTTGTTGAAGTGAAAAACGCTGACGCTGTTGCGAAGCTTGTAGCAGAAAACATTGCTCGTCAATTGGAAGGTCGCGTATCATTCCGTCGTGCAATGAAACAATCTATTCAACGTTCGATGCGTACTGGCATCAAAGGGATCAAAACAGAAGTTTCTGGTCGTCTTGGTGGCGCTGATATCGCTCGTTCAGAGAAGTACTCGGAAGGAACAGTTCCACTTCACACACTCCGTGCCGACATCGACTACGGAACAGCTGAAGCTGACACAACTTACGGTAAAATCGGCGTAAAAGTTTGGTTATACCACGGTGAAGTTCTTCCAACAAAAAACAACACAGCGAAAAACGCTGAATAATAAACACTCTTTCAGGAAGGAGGCAACACACTATGTTGTTACCTAAACGCGTGAAATATCGTCGTGTACACCGTGGTAAAATGCGCGGGAACGCTAAACGCGGCACAACTGTACACTTCGGTGAGTTCGGTCTCCAAGCTCTCGAAGCGAGCTGGATTACAAACCGTCAAATCGAATCAGCACGTATTGCAATGACACGTTATATGAAACGTGGTGGTAAAGTGTGGATCAAGATCTTCCCACACAAGCCGTACACTAAAAAGCCTCTCGAAGTCCGAATGGGTTCGGGTAAAGGTGCTCCAGAAGGCTGGGTAGCTGTAGTTAAGCCTGGCAAAGTAATGTTCGAAATCGCAGGTGTATCTGAGGAAGTGGCACGTGAGGCACTTCGTCTTGCATCGCACAAACTTCCAGTAAAATGTAAGTTCGTGAAACGTGAAGAAAATGGTGGTGATACGAATGAAAGCAACTGATCTCCGTCAATCAACAACTGAAGAGCTCAACGGTAAAGTGGGCGAGTGGAAAGAAGAACTCTTTAACCTTCGCTTCCAACTTGCTACAGGTCAGCTTGAGAATCCTGCTCGTATCCGTGAAGTACGCAAGTCGATTGCGCGTGCTAAAACGATTCTTCGTGAACGCGAACTCGGCATCAACAACGGCTAATTACATCGGATTCTTGAGAGGAGGTAACACTCATGGAACGCAACAACCGTAAAGTGTTCACTGGTCGCGTCGTGTCTGACAAAATGGACAAAACGATCGTCGTCGCAGTAGAAACAAAGGTTCGTCATAAACTTTATGGCAAACGTGTAAACTACACGAAGAAATATAAAGCACACGATGAGAACAACGTCGCTAAAGTGGGCGATATCGTTCGCATCGCGGAAACACGTCCTCTTTCTAAAGACAAACGTTTCCGTCTTGTAACAGTAGTAGAAGAATCAGTAATCATCTAATAACAGTTCGGATTTATTAAACATCCGGAGGGAGGTACACTCGCATGATTCAACAAGAATCTCGCTTGAAAGTAGCAGACAACTCTGGCGCGCGTGAACTGTTGACAATTAAAGTCCTCGGTGGTTCTGGTCGTAAGACTGCAAACATCGGTGACATCATCGTCGCAACGGTAAAACAAGCAACACCAGGTGGCGTTGTTAAAAAAGGTGACGTTGTCAGAGCAGTTGTCGTTCGTACAAAACGCGGCGCTCGTCGTAAAGATGGTTCGTACATCCGTTTCGATGAGAACGCAGCAGTCATTATCAAAGATGACAAGAGCCCACGCGGCACACGGATCTTCGGGCCAGTTGCACGTGAACTTCGTGAAAAAGAATTCATGAAGATCGTTTCGTTGGCACCGGAAGTACTTTAATTTCCAATTTCAATCCTATAAGGAGGTGCGCAAACGATGCATGTTAAAAAAGGCGATACAGTCCAGGTAATGTCTGGTAAAGATAAAGGCAAGCAAGGGGTTATCCTCAAAGCTATGCCAAGCAAAAACCGCGTAGTGGTTGAAGGCGTAAACGTGATGAAAAAACACGCGAAACCTTCACAAGCGAATCCACAAGGCGGGATCCTTGAGATCGAAGCACCAATTCACGTCTCGAACGTAATGCCACTCGACCCTAAAACTGGCAAACCAACTCGTGTTGGTTTCAAAGTAGTCGATGGTAAAAAAGTTCGTGTCGCGAAATCGGGCGAATCACTCGATAAATAAGAAGAACGTGACGAAAGGAGGTCCATTCGACTATGAACCGTTTGCAAGAGAAGTATAAAAGCGACATCGTGAAAGCGATGATGGATAAATTCAACTATGACTCGGTCATGCAAGTACCGAAAGTCGAAAAGATTGTCATCAACATGGGTGTAGGTGACGCTGTTTCGAACTCGAAAGCACTTGATATGGCAGTTGAAGAATTAACAATTCTTTCAGGTCAAAAACCACTCGTAACGAAAGCGAAGAAATCAATCGCTGGTTTCAAACTTCGTGAAGGTATGCCAATCGGTGCGAAGGTTACACTTCGTGGCGAGCGCATGTACGATTTCCTCGACAAATTGGTAACTGTTTCACTTCCACGTGTACGTGACTTCCGCGGTGTATCGAAGAAAGCATTCGACGGACGCGGTAACTACACGCTTGGCGTGAAAGAGCAACTTATTTTCCCTGAGATCGATTACGATAAAGTATCTAAAGTACGCGGTATGGACATCGTTGTTGTTACAACAGCAAACACAGACGAAGAAGCACGTGAATTGCTCACACTTCTCGGTATGCCATTCCAAAAATAATCTAGAGGGAGGTCGACAACATGGCTAAAAAGTCAATGGTGAATCGCGAACTTAAACGCGAGAAACTCGTTGCCCAGTACGCTGAAAAGCGTGCGAAGTTGAAAGCTGAAGGCGATTATATCGGACTCAGCAAATTGCCACGTAACTCGTCACCTGTACGTTTGCACAACCGTTGCAGCATCACAGGTCGTCCGCATGGTTACATGGGTAAATTCGGGATCAGCCGTATCAAGTTCCGTGATCTTGCATACAAAGGTCAAATCCCTGGTGTTAAAAAAGCAAGCTGGTAATCCACTAACAGTGTGAAAGGAGGTACATCGCATGGTAATGACAGACCCTATTGCAGATATGCTTACACGTATCCGTAACGCTAACATGGTTCGCCATGAAAAAATGGAGCTTCCAGCTTCGAACATTAAACGTGAGATCGCTGAAATCCTTAAGCGTGAAGGTTTCATTCGCGATGTTGAATATATCGAGGACGCTAAACAAGGTACACTTCGTCTTTTCCTTAAATATGGAGCAAGCAACGAACGTGTAATCACTGGTCTCAAACGTATTTCGAAACCAGGTCTTCGCGTATACGCAAAAGCTGATGAAGTACCTAAAGTACTCGGAGGACTCGGGATCGCAGTTCTTTCGACATCTAAAGGTCTTATGACTGATAAAGAAGCTCGCCAACAACAAGTCGGCGGCGAAGTGCTCGCCTACATCTGGTAAGTCACTTTTCTAACAAGAACGGAGGTGTAATCAATGTCACGTATTGGTAAAAAACCAGTTACGATTCCTGCTGGCGTTACTGTAACAGTTGCTAATGACAACACGGTCACAGTAAAAGGTGCTAAAGGTGAACTTTCGCTTTCAGCTAACCCGGCATTGGAAATCAAAGTTGAAGAGAACGAATTGACGGTTGTTCGTCCAGACGAATCGAAAGAAAGCCGTACAATTCACGGTACGACACGTGCCCTTATTGCCAACATGGTACAAGGTGTGTCGAACGGATTCCAAAAAACACTTGAGATCTCGGGGGTTGGTTACCGTGCTACGAAGCAAGGTAACAAACTCGTCCTCAACCTCGGCTACTCGCACCCAATCGAGTACGTTGCTGAGGAAGGTATCGAAATCGAAGTTCCTTCAAACACGCAAATCATCGTAAAAGGGATTAACAAAGAGCGCGTCGGTCACGTTGCTGCTCAAATCCGCTCGTACCGTGCTCCAGAACCTTACAAAGGTAAAGGTGTTCGTTACTCTGATGAACGTATTCGCCGTAAAGAAGGTAAGACTGGTAAGTAATTCGTCACGAAATGAACGGAAAGGAGTGGCATAAATGATCACAAAGGCAGATAAAAATGCAGTTCGTAAAAAACGTCATGCTCGCGTACGTCGTACGATCACGGGGACAGCAGCTCGTCCACGTTTGAACGTATTCCGTTCGAGCAAGCACATTTACGTTCAACTTATCGATGACGCGGCACAAACAACGCTTGTGTCTGCATCTTCGAAAGATAAAGCTCTCGATCTTACAAATGGCGGTAACGTTGAAGCAGCGAAAGCTGTTGGTAAACTTGCTGCAGAACGTGCACTCGAGAAAGGTATCGACACAGTTGTGTTCGACCGTGGTGGATACCTCTATCATGGCCGCGTCAAAGCTGTTGCAGAAGCAGCTCGTGAAGCAGGTCTTAAATTCTAATAAAAAGGAGGGGACACTCGATGCGCCAGTTAGACGTTAACATGGAACAACTTGAAGAACGCGTTGTTACCGTAAACCGCGTCGCGAAAGTCGTAAAAGGTGGCCGCCGCTTCCGTTTTGCTGCTCTCGTAGTCGTAGGTGACAAAAATGGTCACGTCGGTTTCGGTACAGGTAAGGCACAAGAGGTGCCAGAAGCGATTCGCAAGGCTATTGAAGCCGCTAAGAAAAACATGGTACAAGTACCTATGGTTGGTACAACAATTCCACACGAAATCACAGGAGTATTCGGAGCAGGTCGTGTATTCATGAAACCAGCTTCTGAAGGTACTGGGGTTATCGCTGGTGGTCCAGTTCGTGCGGTGCTCGAACTTGCAGGTGTAGGTGACATCCTTTCGAAATCGTTAGGTTCAAACACACCGATCAACATCGTCCGTGCGACGGTACAGGGCTTGACTGAGCTCAAAAAAGCAGAGGAAGTTGCTAAACTACGTGGTAAAAGCGTAGAAGAACTTCTTAACTAAGGGAGGGAACTAGACATGGCGAAACTCGCAATCACCCTCACACGCAGCACAATTGGTCGTCCGGAAGGTCAGCGTGTTACTGTACGTACACTCGGTCTTCGCAAAATGCATCAAACGGTCGTTGTCCCAGACAACGTCGCGATGCGCGGTATGATCAACAAAGTGTCGCACCTTGTGACTGTAAAAGAAATCAACGAATAATAAAGATTTTAATAAATAAGGAGGTGCCACTATGAAACTCCATGAATTGAAGCCAACTCCAGGTTCACGTCACGAACGTAACCGTGTCGGTCGCGGTATGGCGACTGGTAACGGTAAAACTTCTGGTCGTGGACACAAAGGTCAAAAAGCTCGTTCGGGCGGTGGCGTTCGTCCAGGATTTGAAGGTGGACAAAACCCACTTTACCGTCGTCTTCCAAAACGCGGTTTCAACAACCCAACTCGTAAAGAGTACGCGGTTGTTTCCCTAGACACGCTTAACCGTTTCGAAGCAGGTACTGAAGTTACTCCAGAACTCTTAATCGAGACTGGTGTTGTCAGCTCTGCTAAAGACGGAATCAAGGTCCTTGCTAACGGCAAGCTTGAAACTAAATTGACTGTAAAAGCCAACAAGTTCTCGGGTGCAGCGAAAGAAGCAATCGAAGCAGCTGGCGGTACAGTTGAGGTGATCTGATGTTTCAGACGATCTCCAATATGTGGCGCGTGAAAGATATTCGACAGCGTATTCTCTTCACACTCGCAATCATCATCATTTTCCGCATCGGGGCTCATATCCCGGTGCCGATGGTGAATACGGATGTGTTGCGTTTTGACTCAGGAGGTCTTCTTGACTTCTTGAACTTGTTTGGAGGAAATGCTTTACAGAACTTCTCCTTGTTCGCAATGGGGATCATGCCGTACATTACGGCATCGATCGTTGTGCAACTTTTACAAATGGACGTCGTTCCAAAGTTTGCCGAATGGGCTAAACAAGGAGAGGCGGGCCGTAAAAAGTTAGCGACGGTCACGCGCTATGGGACGATCATCTTAGGCTTTGTCCAAGCGACTTCACTGTCGTTTGGATTTAACCGCCTCTACCCAGGTCTCGTCAATGAGACGTGGGGAACGGCAACTTACTTTGTGATCGCGATTGTACTCACTGCGGGTACAGCGTTCTTGATGTTCCTTGGTGAAATGACAACGGAGAAAGGTGTTGGGAATGGTATTTCCATCATTATCTTCGCCGGTATCGTCGCCGGGTTCCCAAGAATCTTCACGCAGATTTATGAAACAAAACTCCAAAACGCTGGAGATGCATTGTTCATTAATATCGTTTACTTGGTTGTATTGGCACTTGTTATTTTGGCTGTGACGGTTGGGATCATTTATGTTCAACAAGCGGCACGCAAAATTCCAATCCAATATGCAAAACGCACGGCGAACCGTACCCCAGTGGGCGGTCAGTCAACGCACTTGCCAATCAAACTAAACGCAGCAGGTGTTATCCCGGTTATCTTCGCGATTTCCTTCATGGTAACACCACCAACTGTTGCAAGCTTCATTGCTTCGCCGGAGACAACGCAAAAATTACAGACGTACTTTGACACGACGGCGCCAATCGGAATGTCGATTTACGTTGCGTTAATCATTGCGTTTGCCTACTTCTATACATTTATTCAGGTCAACCCTGAGCAAATGGCAGAAAACCTGCAGAAGCAAGGTGGTTATATTCCTGGGATTCGTCCTGGGGCGCAAACAGAACAGTACATCACGAAGTTGCTGTATCGATTGACTTTCTTCGGAGCGATCTTCTTATCGCTCGTGGCGATCATGCCGACAATCTTCATTAAGCTTGCCGGTCTTCCAACTTCCGTTCAAATCGGAGGAACGAGCTTGTTGATCGTCATCGGGGTAGCCCTCGAAACGATGAAACAAATCGAAAGTCAACTTGTAAAACGACACTATAAAGGCTTTATCCGTTAAAGCGGAAGGAAGGGTTGACCCTTCCTTCCTGTCGTGTTTACAAGCCCTTCGTGAAAATCAAAACTGGAGGCTAACCGAGATGAATCTAGTACTCATGGGCTTACCGGGTGCTGGGAAAGGGACTCAAGCTGCTAAAATCGTAGAAGAGTACCAAATCCCTCACATTTCGACAGGCGACATGTTTCGTGCGGCAATCAAAGGCGGAACGCCACTCGGTAAAGAAGCCAAGTCATTCATGGATAAAGGTGAACTCGTACCGGACGAGGTAACAATCGGAATCGTACGTGAACGCCTTAGCCAAGATGACACAGAAAAAGGTTTCTTACTCGATGGATTCCCGCGTACTGTTGCTCAAGCAGAGGCACTCGAAAGTTTGCTTAAAGATTTGGGGAAACAGATTGACCACGTCGTCAACATCGATGTGGATGCGGAAATTCTCGTTCCACGCTTGACAGGTCGTTGGATCTGCCCAACGTGTGGTGCGACATATCACGTGATCTTCAACCCACCAAAAGTGGAAGGCATCTGTGATGTGGATGGGTCGGCACTCATGCAACGTGAAGACGATAAAGAGGAAACGGTTCGCCGTCGCCTTGACGTCAACATCGAGCAATCGAAACCACTCATTGACTTTTACGCTGAAAAAGGGTATCTTCGTACATTGGATGGAGATCGTCCAATCGATGTCGTATATGCCGATGTCAAAGCATTACTCGGTGATACTGAATGATCATCACGAAGACGCCTCGTGAAATTGCGATTATGCGTGAGGCTGGGCAAATTGTTGCTCGAACGCACCAGGTGCTCAAACAGCACATTAAACCAGGAATCACGACGCTTGAGCTCGACCGGATTGCGGAAGATTACATTCGCAGCCAAGGTGCGACGCCATCGTTCAAAGGCTATAACGGTTTTACCGGTAGTGTTTGCGCTTCGGTGAACGAAGAGCTTGTTCATGGCATTCCAGGAAAACGGGTATTGAAAGATGGAGATATTATCTCAATCGATATCGGTGCCTACTATAATGGATACCATGGAGATTCCGCTTGGACTTATCCAGTGGGAACAATCACAGAAGAGACACAGCGGCTACTTGACGTAACCGAAGAAAGTCTGTATAAAGGATTGGAGCACGCCAAGGCTGGAGGGCGATTGACAGATATTTCGCATGCGATTCAAGCATATGTTGAATCACATGACTTTTCTGTCGTCCGCGAATACGTCGGTCATGGTGTTGGACAAAATTTGCACGAAGAACCGCAAATTCCACACTATGGTCCACCGGGGAAAGGGCCGCGCCTGAAGACTGGGATGACGTTAGCCATTGAACCAATGGTTAATGCTGGTCAACGCTATGTTCGAACACTGGCTGATAACTGGACAGTTGTCACCGTGGACGGTAGCATGTGCGCCCACTTTGAGCACACCATCGCCATCACAGACGATGGATACGAGATTTTAACGAAACTCGATTCCGGTGAATGAGGCTCTATTGTTTCATACTGATCCGTTCTGGATCCTTCTCTCACAGTAGATGGCAATAGATCGTCTGTGCTCCTAAAGATTTTCATATAGAAAGGGGAATAAATGATGGCGAAACAAGATGTCATTGAAGTGGAAGGCACTGTTGTCGAACCACTTCCGAACGCAATGTTTAAAGTGGAGTTAGAAAACGGCCACACGGTGCTCGCGCACGTCTCAGGGAAAATTCGGATGCACTACATTCGGATCCTTCCAGGTGACCGCGTAACTGTTGAGTTGTCTCCATACGACTTGACTCGCGGGCGGATTACGTACCGTTATAAGTAACTCCGATTTTTCCAGGAGGAGGGTATACTCATGAAAGTAAGACCGTCGGTAAAACCGATTTGCGAAAAATGTAAAGTTATTCGCCGTAAGGGTAAAGTAATGGTAATTTGCGAAAACCCGAAACACAAACAAAAACAAGGTTAATTTCAGAGGAGGTGCACACATGGCACGTATTGCTGGTGTAGATATTCCACGCGAAAAACGTATCGTTATTTCGCTCACATACATCTATGGTATTGGTAAAACAAAAGCACAAGAAATTTTGAAGGCTGCTAACGTATCTGAAGAGACACGCACACGCGACCTTACTGAAGATGAACTCAACCGTATCCGTGAAGCAATTGACGGAATCAAAGTTGAAGGTGACCTTCGTCGTGAAGTTTCACTTAACATCAAACGTTTGATCGAGATCGGCGCATACCGCGGTATCCGTCATCGCCGTAGTCTCCCTGTTCGCGGTCAAAACACGAAGAACAACTCGCGTACTCGTAAAGGCCCACGCCGTACAGTAGCGAACAAGAAGAAGTAAAGGAGGGAATTGAACAATGGCGAAACGTAAGCAAAACGTACGTTCTAAACGTAAAGTTAAAAAACATGTTGAAGTCGGTGTGGTACACATCCGTTCTACATTCAACAACACAATTATCACAATCACTGATACGCAAGGTAACGCGATTTCATGGGCTACTTCTGGTAACCTTGGATTTAAAGGATCACGTAAATCGACTCCGTTCGCAGCGCAAATGGCTGCTGAAACTGCAGCGAAAGTTGCAATGGACAACGGTATGCGTACAGTAGAAGTTAACGTTAAAGGTCCTGGTGCTGGACGTGAAGCGGCTATCCGTGCGCTCCAAGCTACTGGTCTCGAAGTTACTGCAATCCGTGACGTAACTCCAGTTCCGCACAACGGTTGCCGCCCTCCAAAACGTCGCCGCGTATAATCGCTTGAGCGTGTGAGGGGTTTACCTAGCACGACAGCTTATACTTTAGCAGCTCAAACTGCACGGCAGGATATACTCAAGGAGGGGTTCAGATGATCGAGATTGAAAAACCAAAGATCGAAACGGTCGAAATCAGCGAGGACGCTACGTTTGGTAAATTCGTAGTAGAACCGCTTGAACGTGGATATGGCACTACTCTCGGTAACTCACTACGTCGAATTCTATTGTCATCGCTCCCAGGTGCAGCGGTAACAGCGGTTCAAATCGATGGCGTGCTTCACGAGTTCTCTACGATTGACGGTGTTGTCGAAGACGTCACTCAAATCGTACTCAACCTCAAGAAGTTGGCACTCAAAGTGTACTCGGAAGAAGAGAAAACGCTTGAGATTAACGTTTCAAGTGCCGGTGCTGTCACTGCGGCAGACATTACCCATGATAGCGACGTTGAAATCTTGAATCCTGAGCTCCACATCGCGACTCTCGCTGACAATGCGACGCTTCGCATGCGTTTGACTGCTCGCCGTGGTCGTGGTTACGTCCAGGCAGAAGATAACAAACGTGATGATATGCCGATTGGGGTCATTCCAATCGATTCGATCTATACACCGATTCAACGCGTGAACTACGAAGTAGATAAAACACGTGTCGGTCAAGACGCTAGCTTCGATAAGCTTTTGTTAGACGTGTGGACAGATGGTTCAATTCGTCCGGAAGAAGCTGTATCATTAGGGGCTAAAATTTTGACTGAACACTTGAACATCTTCGTTGGTTTGACAGATGAGGCTCTCAACGCAGAAATTATGGTCGAGAAAGAAGAAGACCAAAAAGAAAAAGTACTCGAAATGACGATTGAAGAACTCGATCTCTCAGTTCGTTCGTACAACTGCTTGAAGCGCGCTGGCATCAACACTGTTCAAGAACTCGCAAACAAATCAGAGGAAGAGATGATGAAAGTTCGTAACCTCGGACGTAAATCACTCGAAGAAGTTCAACACAAGTTGGACGAACTCGGTTTGGGCTTGCGTAAAGAAGACTAAGTTCAACCGAAGGAGGGAAATGTAATGGCTTATTCGAAACTTGGCCGTACAAGCTCGCAACGCAAGGCGCTTTTGCGTGATCTTGCAACTGACCTAATCATCAACGAGCGCATTCAAACAACTGAACAAAAAGCGAAAGAACTTCGCCCAGTCGTTGAAAAATTGATCACTCTTGGGAAACGTGGCGATCTTCATGCCCGTCGTCAAGTAGCTTCATTCGTTCGCAAGGAGAACGCTGGAGAAAAAGACGCAATCCAAAAATTGTTCGAAGACGTGGCACCACGCTACGCTGAACGTCAAGGTGGATACACGCGCATCATGAAAGTCGGTCCACGCCGCGGTGATGGTGCAGAAGTTGTAATCATCGAACTCGTCTAATTCATTAGGCAGTCAACAGGGCATGCGGTGACGTATTGCCCTGTTTCCACATCAGAAAGGAGTCGACCTATGGAATCACAAATTATGGTACGGGATGTCGTATTTCATTACCCTGGACAGTCTGAGCCGGCGCTTAACGGCCTATCGCTCGATGTATATAAAGGGGAATGGCTTGCGATTGTCGGCCATAATGGTTCTGGCAAGTCGACACTGACGAAGTTGTGGAACGGACTTCTCATTCCTGAACAGGGGGAAGTTCGCGTCGAGACACTCGATCCGTCGAACGCCGCAGACGTGTGGGACGTTCGAACGCGAATCGGGGTCGTCTTTCAAAATCCCGACAATCAATTTGTCGGGGCGACCGTGCGCGATGATGTGGCATTTTCTCTCGAAAACATGGGACTTCCACGTCAAGAAATGGTTCGTCGAATTGATGACAGTCTAGCGCGCGTTGGATTATCGGAACTAGCGGACCGTGAACCGCATCAGTTATCCGGTGGACAAAAGCAGCGCGTTGCGATAGCTGCGGCTCTCGCAATGCGCCCGCGTGTCCTCGTGCTCGATGAAGCGACCTCCATGCTCGACCCGATTGGGCGACAAGAGGTATTACAAACGGTACGACAGCTCGTCTCGGAAGGGATGACCGTTGTCGCCATTACACACGAGCTCGACGAAGTGTTGTTTGCTGACCGTATCATTGCATTGTCGAAAGGCAAGATTGCGATGACCGGCACACCTGAAGACGTGTTTCAACATCCAGATACGCTTCGTGACATTCAACTAGATGTCCCGTTTATCGTTCGGATGCAACTCGAACTGAAGGCACGTGGCATTCCACTCGATCGTCTGATGCTACAACATTCGGAGTTGGTGAACCATCTATGCCGATACGCATTGAAGAAGTAACATATCAATACCAAATGAATACTCCGTTTGAACGAACCGCGCTGCGCGATGTGAATGTAACCATTCCGTCGGGAGCGCTTGTTGCGTTTCTTGGGCATACTGGCTCAGGGAAATCGACACTCGTTCAACATATGAACGGCTTATTGCGCCCGACTGACGGACGTGTGGTGGTCGATGATATCATTGTCACCCCGTTTCGGACGCGCCGTGACAAGAAACAGAATCTTTTGCCGCTTCGGCGTCGCGTTGGGCTCGTCTTTCAATATCCAGAGCACCAATTGTTTGAAGAGACGGTCGAACGCGACGTCATGTTCGGTCCGCGCAACTTTGGCGCGACAGATGCCGAAGCGAAAGAGCGAGCCCACGAGGCCCTTCGTCTCGTCGGCTTGGATGAAACGTTATGGGACCGTTCGCCGTTTGATCTTTCAGGAGGGCAGATGCGCCGTGTCGCGATTGCAGGTGTTTTAGCGAGCCGGCCTGATGTGCTCATTGTCGATGAACCGACAGCGGGTCTCGACCCAATTGGGAGACGAGACATGCTCGCCTTATTCAAACGTTTACGAGAAGAGTTGAACCTTACGTTGATCCTTGTCTCGCATGACATGGATGATGTACTCGCCTATGCGGAGCGCGTCATCGTGATGGAGCGTGGTCAGGTGGCGTTTGATGGGGACCCGTTTGAATTGTTCCAAGACGAGGTACTGGTGCGACGGCTCCAGCTCGACATCCCGCACGTCTTACGATTCGCTCGTGACATGGCACCGGTTCTTGGAGAAACGTCCATCCCGCTCGTACGAACCGAGAGCGAGCTGGCAGATTGGGTGGCGGAACGGCTGAAAGGGGGAGCGACATGATTATCGGTCAATATATACCCGGACATTCGTGGCTTCATTCCCTTGATGCGCGTGCCAAGACGCTCTTCATTTTAGGATTTATCCCAGTTGTTTTTTTAGCTGACAACTTATGGACGAATTTATTTTTACTCGCGTTCACGTTGTTTGCGGTCAAACTGTCACAGTTATCGTGGCGCTATTTATGGAACGGTCTTCGCATGATCTTATTTTTGATCGTCTTCACGTTGATCTTACAACTGTTATTCAATCGAGACGGGACACTTCTATTCGAATTAGGACCGATTGCGATTTATTCGGAAGGAATTCGAATGGGGCTGATTGTCTCGCTTCGCTTCTTTTATCTCGTCATGTTGACGACACTCGTGACGTTAACGACGACACCGATGGAATTGACCGATTCGATTGAAGCGGGGCTACGACCATTCGAACGGATTCGTGTGCCGGCCCATGAGATTGCGTTGATGCTCTCCATCTCACTTCGTTTCCTACCGACGCTTGCGGACGAGACGGACCGGATCATGAAAGCCCAGCAGGCGCGTGGGGTCGATTTGATGAGTGGACCTTGGAAATCCCGCCTAAAAGGGGTCATCCCGCTCTTGATTCCATTGTTCATCTCCGCGTTTAAGCGTGCTGAGGACCTCGCTACGGCTATGGAAGCCCGTGGTTACCGAGGAGGAGAAGGGCGGACGAGGTTGCGTGAAATGGAATGGCAAATGCGTGACACAGCCGTATTACTCATCTTTATCGCGTTGACGCTCATTTTGTTTGGATTGAGAGGGATTGGATGAGACGAATTAAACTGATTGTCGCCTATGATGGGACACATTATGCGGGATATCAAGTGCAGCCGAATGGCAATACCATTCAAGCGGAGATTGAATCTGTCTTGGCACGTATGCATCGATATCCGGTAAAAATCGTCGCCTCAGGTCGTACAGACGCTCGCGTCCATGCGTTAGGACAGGTGATTCACTTTGACACGTCGTTAGAGATGCCCGCTGAGCGCTTCGTCAAAGCGTTAAACGCCATGCTACCAGACGATATCCTCGTTAAACAGGCGGAAGAAATAGACGATACGTTCCACGCACGTTACGGTGCGAAGCGAAAAGAGTATCGCTATTATATCCGTCAGACCGAGGATCCGTTTCGTCGGCACTATGCTGCGACCGTGACGTATAAGCTGAGCCTTGAGGCGATGCGTCAAGCGATGGAGCGGTTGATTGGGACCCACGACTTTACGTCGTTCTCTGTGACAAAGGCAGAAGTCGAAGATCGGGTCCGTACTATCTATGAAGCAGAAGTGCTCGAAATGGGAGACGAGATCATATTCCGTTTCGTTGGATCAGGTTTTCTATACAACCAAGTCCGCATCATGGTAGGGACGGTCATCGAGGTAGGGAGAGGCAAGTATCAGCCCGCAGATATCACACAAATGCTAGAGGCGAAGGACCGCCGCGTAGCGGGGATTACCGCCCCCCCACACGGTTTGTATTTGTGGAATGTGAATTATGAAAAAGTAGATTGACATTCCCCTTATAAAATCGTATTATATTCATTGGCATTTCATTTTCAAATTTAGAGATGAACCACAATCTTAGCCCCGTAAACTAGGATTATGATAAAGCATCAAAAAATTAAGTGAACAGACATTTCTAGGAGGTATTCCACATGCGCACAACATTCATGGCTAAAGCATCTGAAGTAGAACGCAAATGGCTCCTTATCGACGCAGAAGGCAAAACACTTGGTCGTTTGACTAGTGAAGTAGCTTCACTTCTTCGCGGTAAGCACAAGCCGACTTTCACACCACACGTTGATTGCGGAGACCACGTCATCATCATCAACGCTGAGAAAATCAAATTGACTGGTAACAAATTGAATGACAAGATCTACTACCGTCATTCAGGTCATCCAGGCGGTTTGAAATCACAAACTGCAAAAGAGCTTCTCGCAAAACGTCCAGAGCGTATGCTTGAACTCGCGATCAAAGGGATGCTTCCAAAAGGATCACTCGGTCGTCAACAATTCAACAAACTCCACGTTTACGCTGGAGCTGAACACAAGCACGAAGCACAAAAACCAGAAGTTTACGAACTTCGCGGTTAATCGAGACACAGGGAGGAACTAAACGATGGCAGATGTACGTTACTACGGAACAGGCCGCCGCAAACACTCGGTGGCTCGCGTTCACCTCGTTGCAGGTGACGGTAAAGTTGTTGTAAATGGCCGCGATATCTCAGAATACTTCGGTCATGAGACTTTGATCATGATGGCTAAATCACCACTCGTATTGACTGAAACAGAAGGTAAATACGATGTAATCGTTAACGTTAACGGTGGTGGATACACTGGACAAGCTGGAGCAATTCGCCACGGCGTATCACGTGCGCTTCTTCAAGCGGACCCAGAATTCCGTCCAAGCCTCAAAGAAAAAGGCTTCTTAACTCGTGACGCTCGTATGAAAGAACGTAAAAAATACGGTCTTAAAGCAGCACGTCGCGCACCACAATTCTCGAAGCGTTAATCTTCGCGATGTGGTTCGAACTCTCCATCCTTTCGGGTGGAGAGTTTTTTGTTTGAAATAGTCGATTCCGAACCCGTCAAGAAAACGCTTTTTTTGATATACTGATATCGAAACAGTTAGAAGGGGGAAGCAATATGCTTACAGTAGAGCAAGTACGCGAGGAATTGGCGGGGCTTGTTGATCCGACGATCAACCGAACGCTTGGAGATACAGCAGGAGTAAAAGACATTCGAATCAAAGAAGACTATGTCAGTGTAAAAGTGGCACTCGGACAAACAGGGAGCGGGGAACAGCTTCAGTTACAACAAGAAATCGTCACGTTGCTCAAGGGGAAAGGCTTTAAGACGGTCGGGCTTCGCTTTGAGGCATTGAATGATGAAAGTTTGAAAGAGGCGACGAAACCGGCAATCCTCCGTGAAAACTCAGGGACGACGTTTATCGCCATCGCTTCTGGTAAGGGTGGCGTAGGAAAATCGACAGTATCCGTCAACTTGGCTGTCGCGCTTGCGCGAGCGGGTAAAAAGGTCGGGTTGATTGATGCGGATATTTACGGCTTCAGTGTTCCAGATATGCTCGGCATCGAGGAACGACCGGTTGTTCGCGGCGAGAAGATCATTCCAGTCGAGCGTTTTGGCGTGAAAGTCATCTCGATGGGATTCTTCGTGGAAGACAATGCGCCGGTCATCTGGCGTGGACCGATGCTCGGGAAGATGTTAAATAACTTCTTCAATGACGTCGAGTGGGGCGATCTTGACTATCTGTTGCTCGATTTACCGCCAGGAACAGGAGATGTCGCGCTCGATATCCATTCCATGCTCCCATCATGTCAGGAATTGATTGTCACGACACCTCATGCGACAGCGGCATTCGTTGCGGCACGTGCTGGAGCGATGGCAATCAAAACGAACCATAAAGTGTTGGGAATCATCGAGAACATGGCCTACTTCGAAAGTAAGGTAACGGGCGAGAAGGAATACGTATTCGGATACGGCGGTGGAGAAAAGCTATCAGAAGCACTGAAGAGTAAGCTTCTTGCTCAAATCCCGCTCGGTCAACCGTACGACAATGAAGAGGACTTTGCACCTTCTGTCTATCGGGATGGACATCCGTTCGAGCATACGTATGATGAGTTGGCGCAAGCAGTCATTAAACAAATAGAAGGGTGAATCGGTGAGAGATGAAAGTACAAGGTTTTTTACGTTTGTTTTGGACAACGCTCGTATTCGGGACGTTGTTCGGGTTCCTGATGAATTTATTGGCGAACCCGGGTTATTTGGTCAGTCAGTCCTGGGAGGCAATTGTCACGGCGCTTAGTTATTCGAGTACATGGACAGGGATCAGCATGATGGGCTTCTTTGCCTATTTGATTATTCATCGGGTCGGACTCGATTTATTTAGAGGGCCACGTCTATGGAATCGCGTTCAAGTGTTACTAATCGCATTTGCGATTTTTGATGCCGTCTACTTACGGATGCTCGCATTCGGTAATGATCACATGTGGCGTTATATCGGTGAGATGCTTGTGTTACTCATTGTCGCTTGGGTCGTTGCTGCGAGTAAGGCGAAACAAACAAATAAGAGTGCTTTCATCCCGACACTTTTCTTAATGACTGTCATTACGTTAATTGAATGGATTCCAGCTCTGCAAACAACGGACGAGATTCCATTGCTCTGGCCGGCACTAGCCACATTGGTGTTTGCGAACGCTTATCAGGTATTAATGCTTCATCGCTTCCAACAGACAGGACAAGCGGTTCAAGTCGCTTCACCCGAAGTTAGAAAGAAAAAAACGAAGAAACAGATGTCGTCTAAATCATCGTAAAAAGTAAATGGTTGTGTGGATAATCCGAAGTGTTTCGGGTGATCCGCCAACCATTTTTTATTCATTTCAACAAAACAAAGAAAAATTAAAGTTTTTTTAGAAAAATAGTTGACGGTTTTTTAGGATGCTGATATATTAATAAACGTCGCTGATGTTGTTCACGAAACAAACTTCAGGAAGCGAAAAAAATAATAAAAAGTGGTTGACTTTAATAAGTCAAATCGCTATTATTAAAAAGTCGCTAACACGACAACGATTGGTCTTTGAAAACTGAACGATGAGGCAAAAAAAGTTTTACAATTTTTGAATGAAGCGCAAGCTTCGTCAATTTAAGAGCTATATCAAATTCT